>NZ_JBFUIQ010000005.1:0-93062 GCF_056401795.1 Peribacillus sp. P4_D6 | reverse complement strand
CTTTTAAATCTTTATCTTTAATCTTCACGTCCGCTTTTTTGACTTCTGAATTCAGAATGTCCTGAACTTTAGTTTGGTCAATTTGAGCGACTTTCAAATCATATTCAAGATCTTTTTTCATATCTTTGTATGATTCTTTTTCTTTTGTATCAAGAAGTTGGATGATGTGGTAGCCATAATCGGATTTAATCGGCTTGCTGATTTCATCTTTCTTCATTTTGTAAGCTTGCTCTTCAAATGCAGGAACCATTTCACCTTGTCCGAACCAGCCTAGCTCCCCGCCTTTTTCAGCTGTGCCTGTGTCCGTTGAATATTCTTTGGCAAGTTTGGCGAAGTCTTCACCTTTGTCCAATTTAGCTTTAACTTCATTGGCCGTTTTTTCGTCTTTCACGAGAATATGTCTCGCTTTGATTTGTGGTTTATAGTCTTCATAAGCTTTTTTCACATCAGCTTCTTTAACTTTTATATCGGCAACGGCTGCTTTTTCTTGAAGCATGCCGATTTTAAGTGCACGTTTAAGATCAGCTTCGCTCTTATATCCGGAAGAGGCCAGGGCCGTTTCGAAATTTTCACCCATTTGCGCTTTAAGTTCGTCCGTTTTAGCTTTAACTTCTTTATCCGTTACTGTATATTTTTCAGAAAGAACTTTTTCATAAACAAGTTCTTGAAGAACGGTTTCACCATAACGGTCTTTCATTACATTGTAAAATTCTTCTTTGGTTATATCCCCCGCTTTAGTTTCCACGACTGCTTCCTTGTCGCTGTTGCATGCTGTAAGTCCGATCAGCCCTGCAGTAACAGCAATCGATAATGCCCACTTCTTCATAAAAACAACTCCTAGTTATAAGTTTCTGGTTTGCTATTTTTTCGTATTTCCACAAAATTAACTATAACATATTCTGGTTACTTTACAAAAAATAATATATTGGTGTATGAATAAGATTTTTTTGAAAAATGGGTGTACGCCTACCCGGATATAAATCCATTACATATGATAAATCGAGGATAACAAAAGGGGGTAGCATAATGGGTAATGGATTTAACGGAGGCTTCGCTTTGTTAGTGGTGTTATTCATTTTATTAATAATTGTAGGATCAGCCTGTTTCTAATCGGCTACAAAATTACTAATGGAAAGAGCCCACTCCTTTTGCCATGGAGTTGAATAGGATAGGGTAGCCGCTCAACAAAAAGATTTAAGTGATTTTCAAGCTATGAAAGGAATGGATTCCTTTTGGCGGATTTAAGAGTGTGCATGAAATTACAATTACTTAAGAATGGAAAGGAGGAAGATCAATGTCTGGAGGAATAGGTGGAGGCTTTGCTCTAATTGTCGTTCTTTTCATCCTGTTAGTCATCATTGGAGCTTCTTGGTGCTAAACTCATAAACAAAAGGCGAAGCTTTTGCTTCGCCCTTTTTCTTTATGTGGATAATGCCCCGGGTATCACCAATGTATGTAACAAATGATGGACATCATTTGTTGCTCATCTCTACGTATACAAAATTTCAATATAGGAGGATAATAACATAATAGTAATTAATACATTAATGGTCCTGAATACTTTAGGCTGCCGGTCTTCAGCAATTTCCTTTTGAATGCATAAAGAGTTTGTCATTCTATTAATATTATAAAGGATCAAAATAGCAAAAATAATAAACCAGAACGAGATCAAAACCTAAAATCCCTCCTTGCAAAACATCATGTATAAATACGATACCAAATTATAATGAAAAAAGATACCTAAAAATCTTATCAGTCATCATTATGAATGAATAAGGAATCACTTTTGAATAAGTATATCGTATCCTTCGAGGTGTTCCTCGATAAAAGAATGCCTTGGGGAACCAATAAGGTTTTTTATATAAATAAAATCCGATACGCATAAGCCGGTGTGCAGGGATAATAAAATAGTGAAATAATGGATGTAATGCGGAAAACTAAGGGCACAACCAATCAATGTGACAGACATAATGACGAAAGGCAACACAAGGGTCAAGAGATAAAGATGCTTTCGAATCGGATCATGCACATTGACTCTGCATGTCAACACCAGGTTCCACTTCAAGGACCATGAAGTTTTCACTTTTTTACATAATAATCGTAAAGGTAAATAGTGTAATAGTTTGTGAACAGGATATAATAAGAGGAATAGGCTAAAAAATACCATTGTTTGATCGCCATACAAAATAACATGGGTTGAAAAGACACTTAATAATGTATAGATCAGAACAAAAGACATCAATATAGTAAAAACTGAAAAAAAGAGCAGACGGCAATTCCCATATTGTTTTGCCACGTCAATTGTTTTCCACGAATTCATTTCGAAATCAGCCCTCCAAAGCTGTTGAATATACTTACATACATTACGATGAATGGGTGGAAAAAGCAATGGAATTCTTGGATTATGTTTAAGATGAAATCACTTTTGTGAGTAAGCATGCAATGGGCAGGTTTTGAAATGGGGATCAGGTGGATTACCGAGTGTGAAAAATCAAAAATTGGTTATAAGTCTTTTATGTTAAATTGAATGATTGAATGGGGATTAGTGATTTATGAAAAATATAAATGAAGAAATGGAAATACTCCGTTTTCATCAACGGCTTTTATTAAACCTTATACGCAATCCGGAGGCCAAGTTGGACTATCTATTTGTGGAAAAAAATTTCACGAAGAAGGAAGCGGAAGAATTATTGGAAACATGTGATATCTTGAGCAAACGCTATGAAATAGAAAAAGCGGAAGGGTATATGAACTTTCGACCGCTTTTTAATCAATTTGAAAGAAAGGTTAATCCAAAAATAACTACAAAGGAATGCATTGATGCATGCATCTCACAAGGTTTATATGTATCATTCATGAAGGAAATGGATAGAGTATGAGATTAAACTGGCTCAGTTTCTTTCTCTATCTTTTTTTTTGTGATTTTACCCTCCACGTCCGTAAACTCCTGATCGATGTTATCGAAGGATCGTTCAAAGATTTGCATGAAGTCTTCACCGTATATATTTCGGATGATGGCCATCATTTCAATCATATCCGGAAACTTGCCATAAAGCTCACGCAATGGAAGTGCACCCGAGAAAGCGGAGTTCTTACTTGGGTCGTATGTCTCCATTAAATCAAGGAGAATTTTTTCACCTTCCGCTGTGATCTCTATATACGTATTCCTTTTGTCATTTTCCTTTTTTGAAAATGTTAAGTATCCGCGTTCCTCTAATTTTTTTGAAAAGTTAAATGCGGTAGAAACATGCATGACCCCAAATTTTGCAACATCTGAAATGGAAGATCCATTAAGATGGTAAGCAATCCAAAGAATATGGTGCTCATTGATGTTTAAATCATAGGGCTTGATCCATTGCTGCCAATCTTTTTCAATCGATTTCCATAATGCTTTGCTTAATTGTGCAATTCGTTGACTAAAAATCATTGCTTCTTTCATAGAATAATTTTTATTCTGCATATTATGGGCTCACCTACTTATAAGATTCTATATATTTATTATGACAATAAAATAAAAATTAATAAAGAAAAATATTTGCAAAATTTTTAGAAAATTTTAGTTTTTTAATGAATTCTCCATTCTTCTCCAATAAATCATGTAATTTATTGGGAAAAATGGAGAATCAAGCTTGTGTGACGATGTCAGCTATTTTTAGAAGTAGGGGCGGCCGCTTCCAATTCTTTCAATGAATTTTCAATTTCCTGAACGTTCTTCAATAATTCATTCTTATTGGGTTCGATTTCCCGCTTCCAGTTCTCGATGACGACCTGAACATCCGAAATGAATGTTTTTACCGTTTCTTTGCTGATTTGTGAAGCTTCCATCGTGTCATCTTTAATATTCTGCATTTTTACCTTTAATTCATCAATTGTAGCCTTAATTTCGTCGGTATTCGTCTTGATGCGGGTCCGTAGGTCTTTACCTGAACTTGGTGTCGAAAGTAAGGTTGCCGCACCAGCTACTACTGTTCCGGTCAAAAAGCCAATTAGTAATGATTTTGCTTTCATTAGGATCACCTCATTTTATAATATGTTTTCGCTTTCCATGGTCTTAATCCCTGCTGCATCAATTGGAAATTATGATAAATAGGGAGAGAAATACTATTGATATCAAAATACCATAATTTTCATCCTTATGGAAGAGAATCGACCATTTTATCTTTATATCACAAAAATATTTTTTTAAACTTAGAGAGTAAATATATAATATTTAAAAATAACTTGAAGCTTTAATAATAATGCTTCATATAAAGGGAAGAGCGGCATATAGATAATAAAAACAAGCTGTCGGAACTTGGATGGCACTGGTGGGTTAATAATGAAAATCATTTTTTTATTAGGCCTGGTATGCCTGTGCGGAATGGGGTATTTTCTAAGGCAAGCTAAATCTCCTGGCATCTATCCGCCTAGGAGGGTGCTCCAGGCTAGAGCCTTCGCTATGGGTCTCCCCGGGGTTTTACTGCTTTTCATTTGGTTTATGTGGATATTGATTCATTGACCATTGGAGGATGATTCTGACTAGAATTCCAGATTCATATGATTGGAAAAAAAAGCACCGGACTGTCCGGTGCTTTTTTAGGTATGATGATCCTGCTGCTTAAGCATTAATGGGTATATTTGATTTTCTTACGATGCCGTTCACAATTGGATAAATGATGACCATCGCAACTGTATTTAACAATACGGCAGGAAGCACAACAGCTCCGAAAAGTGCAACGAAAGGCCCTGGAAGGGAAACGATATAATAAGCCGAACCAAGGAAGACAGCGCCGGAAATCAATGTTCCAACGGCAGTCAAGATACTGACGGTGACAACGGATGTTGAAAACTTCTTTAGACTGATGAATAAAAGGTAAAACAGAAAGGCTGTTGCCAATTTGTCTATGATATTTGGGATCTGTCCTGCTGGAAATGTAGTTGTCATGGCAGAGATGGCTCCTGCTGCCAGGGCGACAATGAATACATTCTTCTTAGCGGGAAACAGGGTAATCGCCAAAAACATCATCAACAGCATCATATCCGGTTTCATTCCAAGGAAGAATCCAGGTATGATAAAATGCAGGGCAGCCCCAATCCCGATTAATAGGGACAGTGACACAAGGGTTTTCGTTTTCATTTACTCATCTCTCCTATTCTCATCTCAACTAACAGCTTTTCTTCAACAATGCACTATTGCTTGTTGCAAGAAGTTTAAAATAGTATATCATAAGACCTATTTTTTTAGAAGTTATATTTGTTTGAATTAAAGAGTTTGTGCTTCCTTCGCTTTATACGATTCCTGGAATTTCTTCATGAAATCAGCAAGGTCCTGGCAATGGGATAGAGGGACCGCATTATAGATGGATGCTCTGCAGCCGCCGATGGAACGGTGACCGTTCAGTCCTACGAATCCGGCTTCCTTCACTTCTTTAAGGAATTGCACTTCAGCTTCTTCAGACGGAAGCGTGAACGTTACGTTCATTAATGAACGGCTGTCCGGTAGGGCATGGCCTTTATAAAAACCATCACTGCCGTCGATGGCATCGTAAATGACTTTTGCTTTTTCTTCGTTGATTTCAGCAATCTTTTCCACTCCGCCCTGATCTTTTGCCCAATCCAGCACAAGGGACAATAAGTAAATGGCCAATGTCGGAGGAGTGTTGTATAAAGAATTATTTTTCGAATGGATCGAATAGTTCATCATGGATGGGATTTTGTCATTATCCGTTATTAAATCTTTACGGATGATAACGACTGTGATTCCCGACGGACCTAGATTCTTTTGTGCACCAGCATAGATGATGCCGAATTTACTAATATCAATCTTTTTGCTGAGAATATCACTCGACATATCGGCTACTAGTGGAATGTTGCCTGTTTCCGGGAAATCCTTCCACTGTGTTCCGTAAATCGTATTATTGCTTGTGATATGAAGATAGGCAGCATCGTCATTCAATTTGATATCTTCCACTTTAGGGATGAACGTATATTTTTCATCTTTGGATGAAGCGACTACGGCCGTTTCACCAACCTTTTTGGCTTCTTTTAATGCTTTTTCCGACCAAGAACCAGTGAGGACATAATCTGCCCTTTTTCCATCTTTCAAAATGTTCATGGGAATCATGGAAAATTGTAGACTTGCCCCTCCTTGCAGCAGGAGAACTTCATAATTTTCAGGAATTTCCATAAGATCTTTTAATGATTGAATGGCATGGTTATGAATCTTTTCGAATTCGGAACTTCTATGGCTTAATTCCATGACAGACATACCGGAATCCTCAATATTCAACCATTCATTTTGGGCTCTTTGTAAAACTTCTAAAGGAAGGGCGGCTGGCCCAGCGTTAAAATTACGTGCACGTTTCAATTTTTTTCCTCCTATGCGACTATGTGATAAAGTATTTGAGACTATTCATATATCCTACCAGAAAACTAAATTCAATTGGAGGAAAATTTAGAATTTTAAATCCGTTTTTTAATGATAGACCAAAGTAAAAAGGTCCTGCACTTTAAAGTGAGGACCAACTCGGGATCATTTTTTCAAGCAACGAAAGGAGAAAGAAACCTTCTTAACAGGCTATTGCAGTCTCATTGTATATGCTGTGCAATGGAGTCAGCGATTTGTTTCAGGTCATCCGGTGTATAGTCGCTGGTATTTGTTTTCCAAACTGCACCAAAGCCGTCACCTTCCCCATGCCGAGGAATTAAATGCATATGAAAATGGAAAACGGACTGCCCTGCAGCTTCACCGTTATTATTTAAAAGGTTCAGGCCTACAGGTTGGAATTCCTGCTTCATGGCGCGGGCAATTTCCGGCACCACTTCAAAAAGGTTCTTGGCAATCTCTGGTGTCAACTCATAAAGATTTTCCTTATGTACTTTAGGTATTACCAGCGTATGGCCTTTCGTTACTTGACTGATATCGAGAAAGGCCAAAACATGTTCATTTTCGAAAACTTTACTACTTGGAATTTCCCCATCGATTATTTTGCAAAAAATGCAATCGCTCATGAATAACGCTCCTTTAAAAGTTAATGTATTTGGTTAATCGTACCATAGCTTGAATCGTTGAGAAAAGGAAAAATATAAAAACAGGATGCAACATTAAGTTGCACCCTGCCTGTCGAAAAAGGGGGTTTTGCTTCAAAATTCGCATTAGCATAAATTCTCTGCGACAAACACCTCATCTACATTGTAGTAAAATATGGTTATTATCTAAATAGAGATTTTCCATTCAAAGCAACCATCTCCTATATCTTTAAAGTTTCATCAACTTTTAAAGCATAATTGATAATTATTGAATGATTTTTCTGCTTTTACGTGCAAGAGAACCATCTCCTTGCTCGAAACGATTTTTGTTATGAAGCTTCTGGTTTAATTCAGTTTATACGTCTTTAACTGACACCTCATTTACAATATGATGTAAATCATTTGTAATAAACCTAATGGGTATTTCAGTATAATACGTCTTTAACTGACACCTCATTTACAATATGATGTGAATCACACGTAATGACTAACCCCTTCTTCCTTATTTATGATGGCCATCAAGCAGGAAAAATATAATTAGTTATTTATGGAAATTTTGTTCCGGAACACTCGACTATATAAAAGCAGGAGAATTTGATAAAATGGAAATAAGAACCTCTATATAGAAAGGATCGTTTATATGTCCTTATTGGAAATAAAGCAGTTAGTGGGCGGATACACGAAAACGCCCGTTTTAAAAGGAATAAGTTTTGACATTCAGCCAAATGAGCTGGTTGGGTTAATTGGGCTTAACGGGGCTGGGAAAAGTACAACGATTAAACATATCATCGGACTAATGGAGCCGAAAGGCGGAAGCGTCTCGATTCATGGTAAAACACTAGCTCAGGACCCGGATACATATCGAAAACAATTCACTTATGTTCCAGAAACGCCCATTTTGTATGATGAGCTTACACTTGAGGAGCATTTAAAGCTTACAGCCATGGCACATGGTTTGGCGGAAGCCACATTTAAAGAAAGGATGGACGTTCTGTTAAAGGAATTCCATATGGAGAAAAGGCTTAAATGGTTCCCGGCCCATTTTTCAAAGGGAATGAAGCAAAAGGTCATGATAATGTGCGCCTTTTTAGTACAGCCGTCTTTATATATCGTCGATGAACCCTTCGTAGGTCTTGATCCACTAGGCATTCAATCCCTGCTTGATTTGATGAGGAAGATGAAAGAGAGCGGAGCGGGAATTTTAATGTCTACACACATTCTGGCGACAGCCGAGAGGTATTGTGATTCTTTCATCATACTGCATAATGGAGAGATTCGGGCGAAAGGCAATCTTGAGCAGCTTCGTGAACAATTTTCCATGCCAGGGGCAACTCTGGACGATTTATATATCCAATTGACGAAAGAAGAAATCGGTCATGAATAGTCAAAATCTCTGGAAGGAAAGATATTTAGGCTATATAAATGAAACGCAAAAATATCTTCGTTATATTTTTAATGGCCATCTTGTTTTTGTCATGGTTTTGGTTCTGGGTGGGTTGGCTTATTATTACAGTGATTGGGTGAAGACGTTAAACAATGATTTTCCTGCTGCATTGATCATGGCCTTTGTTTTATCGATCATTGTATCCAGAAGCCCGATAAATACTTTCTTGAAAGAACCCGATACGGTATTCCTGCTTCCGCTTGAAACGAAGTTGAGAAGTTATTTCAAGAATTCATTGATATTAAGCTGGGTCATGCAGGGCTTTATTCTTCTGGTTGTCCTGATTGCATCGATACCGATGTATGCGAAGGTTACGGGTGCAGGAGGTAAGGACCTTGGAATCATACTGGCCGTTTTGCTTATTTTGAAGTTTTTGAATTTGACCATGCGCTGGCTGGTATTGAAATATCAGGATACATCAGTGAGCCATTGGGACTCTCTCATCCGCTTTTTACTTAATGGCGTGATTCTTTATTTCATCTGTTCAAGGGCAAATATACTGTTTGCACTTATAACCTTCTTATTATTGTTAGCACTTTACATGTATTACCGAAGCGCGACTAAAGGTTTCGTGTTAAAGTGGGAACGGCTGGTGGAACTGGAAAACAAACGGATGAATTCCTTCTATCGAATAGCGAACATGTTTACTGATGTTCCTCATTTAAAAGGGAAGGTAGCGAGAAGGAAATGGATGGACTGGCTATTAGCACTCATTCCGTATGGTGATAAGTCAACTTATACCTATCTTTACGCCCGTACCCTTCTGCGATCCAATGATTATGTGGGACTTTGTTTTCGTTTAACGATCATGGGATCCGTGATTTTAAGTGTATTCACTAACATATTTGCACATTTGATTGTTACGTTCATGTTCTTATTCATGACAGCCCTGCAACTGCTTCCGGTTTGGAAGGCACATGAGTGGAAAGTATGGGTCTCATTGTATCCATTGCCAGCAAAAATGAGAGAATCTGCAGTAATAAAACTAATTTCCTATTTCCTATTATTTGAGGACCTTGTCTTCAGTTTGGTCCTGCTAGTGAAAGGGGAATGGATGTCCGCTTTAGCCGCCTTGGCAATGGGGCTTGTTTTCATATTCGGTTTTAAAATTTATGCAACAAAGAAAATAAAAAACTTTTAAGCAGAAGCTGATTTTTCATAAAATCAGCTTTTTCTTTATTAATGTTAAAGTTGATTCCAGAATATCAAGGATCACCTATTCTAAAATTTGGTTCGAAATGGACCAGTCAGGAGTGGAAAACAACATTGGATACTTTTACAACCCCCAAAAAACGTCTTAGTTATTTTATTCTTTTAAGAAGTGAAAATTGAAACTAAAAGCCTCATAGGGGGTATATACATATTTAACGGAGGTGTTGAATGATGGATGAATATGAACAAAAGGCATTATCTGAACTAGTATCATGGAAAAAGAAAGTAGCCAAGAAACCCGGCAGGCTTGAGCGGATGTCCAAAAAGGCGCAAATCAAATTGAATGGTTATATTCCAGACCGAGTGCACAAAGTAATTACTGATAGTATTAAAGGGATGATAGAGGCCGTATTATCAGGTTCTAAATATATGTCTAAAGAAAAAAATGTAGTGCTACTAACCTTGCAGCAAAAAGAAGAGTGGGTTGCGGAAACTGTAACGGCATATCGGAAAACGGCCGTTATAGAAGGTGTGGGAACCGGAGCGGCAGGGCTTTTAATTGGATTGGCTGATTTCCCATTACTGCTTAGCATCAAGATGAAATTATTATTCGAACTATCCCGTATATACGGTTTCGATCCAAATAAATATGAGGAACGTTTATTCATTCTCCATATCTTCCAGATGGCATTTTCAAGCGAGGGGAAGAAATTTGAAACATTACGGGTAATAGAGGAATGGGATTCAGGGAAATGGCCGGAAATAGACTGGCAAGAATTTCAGCAGGAATATCGCGATCACATAGATGTCATCAAAATGTTCCAGCTCGTTCCAGGTATTGGGGCAGCTGTCGGTGGATATGCCAACCATCATTTGTTGGAACATCTTGGGGAAACGGCTGTCCATTGTTACCGAATCAGACTTCTTAAACAGTAAGGGACGGGGATAACCCGTCCCTTCACTATTACCGCAATAAAGATTCATTAACCATTTGGGATGATTGTTTTTTATTGTGATAGGTCACCGCTGCAGTGCCTAATATTTTGGCTGCAATGAGCATCGCATTTTCATCAATGTCAAACAAAGGATGATGATGTGGATATGTATGTTCATTTTTTGGCCTGGCTCCCGTAAAGAAGAATGTACCTTTTACATTTTGTAAATAATAAGAAAAATCTTCACCTGTCATATCCGGGTCAATTTCCTCTGTAACCAAAACTTCCTTGACTGACTTAGTACTTTCGATGAGGAATTTAGTTTCCTCGACATGTGGAATAACTGCTGGATAGCCTTGAAAGTATTGATATTCATAGGTACAGTCCGCAGCTATGCAGGTTCCTTTAACAATCCGCTCTATTTCTTCGCTAATGAATGAACGGACATCTTCCTTGAATGTGCGGACGGTCCCGATTATTTTAGCCTTATCTGCAATGACGTTAAAGGCATTATCTGCTACAAAGGATCCGACGGTAATGACTGCCGAATCTATTGGGTTTAGGCGGCGGCTTACGATTTGCTGCAGGGCCATGACGAGCTGAGAGCCGACTAAGATTGCATCACGGGTTTTATGCGGCTGGGCTCCATGCCCGCCCTGCCCTTGAATGGTGATTTCAAAACGGTCAGCAGCGGCCATAAGGGGTCCATAAGCGTATTGGACTGTTCCGGTTGGGGCCGTTGCCCATAAATGGGTGCCGAAAATTACATCCACTCCATCAAGGCAGCCAGCCTCAATCATCGGTTTGGCACCCCCTGGAGCATATTCTTCAGCATGCTGGTGGATAAATATATATTCACCTTCGAGCTCATCCTTCAGTTCATTCAGGTTTTTAGCAAGGACAAGGAGTGTCGCTGTATGGCCATCGTGTCCACACGCATGCATGACCCCGGGTACGGAAGATTTATAGTGAACTTCTTTTTCATCTTGAATGGGTAAGGCGTCGAAATCAGCGCGCAATGCTACGGTTTTACCAGGCTTACTGCCTGTGACCTTGGCGATAACACCATTACCGCCTACATTCGTCCGGTGTTCGATTCCAAGTTTTTCATAATATCCAGCGATGAAGGCCGCCGTTTGGGTTTCTTGAAAAGAAAGCTCGGGGTGTTGATGAAGATAACGCCTGATGGAAACCATTTCTTCATATGAACCATCCAGAAGATCGTGTAATCGCTGTATCATTTTGCACCTCCCAATGATTGGATTAATTGTAAGTAGTATATCATATTCGTAGGGGAAAATACTTTTTCGCTCACTTTCTTCAAGTCCATAACCTATCTTGGGAAATCCAAGTTCATTGGTTTTGGAAGCATATTATGTGTTCTATATTTGTGGATAATGAAGAAGGACTATTGGAACATGGCCGTCTCTCTATCGGAATTGCTGAGGGTGATGTGTTAAACGGGTGGATAAAAAATTATGTTAAAAGAGTGCGCGCTGAAAATCATTTAATGGAGACCGCTGGCTTCAGTTTTCCAAGTGGCCACGCAATGTGGGCATTATTTTCTTCAGTATGGTAGCTTATATAATCATGAATGAAATTAAAGGAAACTCATTGAAATGGGCAATGGGAATTGGTTTTGTTTGTCTGGTCCTGCTGATCGGTGTCAGCAGGTTCATTATGAAAGTTCACTTTCCAACTGATATCTTGGCAGGTTTTGCATTAGGGGCAGCATATAGTTTAATCTTGTTTAAATTGTATAAATTCCTGGGATCTAGATGCTTTGAATAAAGGATTCTGATGAAATATATGTAAATATCGGTTGCATTTCCCCGGAAATAAAGAAGGAATTTGTCGGATTGTTATAGGGTTATATGACTTTTAGCGTCCAAATAACGTTCTGCATTACTATGAAGAGGCCCATCCTTTAGGATGGGCCTCTTATTAAGCATTAAATAGTCTATTCCTCAGAATCTTTCACCAATGTATACTGCGTTACAAAGGCTTCACCTGAAAACAACTTCTGGCTGGAATTCGTAACAGGAGGTTTGGAGTCACTGTTATGCGCCTGCTGGAATGAACTGGATTTCTTCCAGTTCATAAAGTCCGATTGTTTTTCCCAAATCGTTAAGATTACATATGTTTCAGAGTTGATTGGACGCAGGATACGAAGGGCAACGAAGCCTGGTTCATTTTCAATGAATCCGGCCCTGTTTTTAAAACGGTGTTCAAATACCGGCCGTCCTTCCTCACTGACAGGGATATTGTTCATGACCACATATCCATGATCTTGAAGAGTTCCCTTCCCATCGACTACCTCATATTTTCGTGGCGAGCTGAAGAGCGTTTTACCTGTAGTTTCATGTAAAAGGACTGTGTTTTGAGCATTCTGCATAAGTAATATTTTTTCATTCGGGTGTTTATCTTTTTTTAATTTCAAAAAATCATAAGTACCTGAAGTGATGAATACATTCATAAATTCCCCTCCAATTTCTATATAGTACCTGTATACCCATTTTACCCAATGAATAGAGCTTTTACCATTTCCAAACTAACCATTAAGCTGGTAAACCGGTAAGATACATATATAAAAGTCGATTTTTTGACAAATATATTATAGAAAAAGCTATAGTTTAAGGAGATTCGATTTGAAATTCAACATCCTTCTGATATTCTATGTAGGTAATGAATAAAAATAGAAACGTGATTGCTTGAAAGGTGGATATTAATGTCTAAGGAAATTACGAATGATACATTTTTAAAAGCTGCAAGAGGAGAGAAAAC
Source organism: Peribacillus sp. P4_D6 (assembly GCF_056401795.1). NCBI lineage: Bacteria > Bacillati > Bacillota > Bacilli > Caryophanales > Bacillaceae > Peribacillus > Peribacillus sp. P4_D6. The sequence continues at coordinate 79,739 of NZ_JBFUIQ010000005.1, read as the reverse complement.
GGATCATGTGCCTGTTTGGTATATGCGTCAGGCTGGCCGTTCACAGCCGGAATACCGAAAATTGAAAGAGAAGTACTCACTTTTTGAAATTACTCATCAGCCGGAATTATGCGCTTATGTAACTAGATTGCCAGTTGAGCAATATGATGTAGACGCTGCGATTTTATATAAAGATATAATGACACCGCTACCAGCCATTGGTGTCGATGTTGAGATTAAGTCCGGAATCGGTCCAGTCATAGCCAATCCGATCCAATCGGTGACGGATGTTGAAAAATTAGGTGAATTGAACCCAGAGAAAGACATCCCATATGTGTTGGACACGATTAAATTATTGACCACGGAGCAATTGTCCGTTCCTTTGATCGGTTTCTCAGGGGCTCCTTTCACCATTGCTTCATACATGATTGAAGGCGGCCCCTCCAAAAACTACAATAAGACGAAAGCTTTCATGTATTCCGAGCCAAAGGCCTGGTTTGCATTAATGGATAAGTTAGCGGATATGATCATCATCTATGTCAAGTCGCAAATCAAAGCCGGCGTTAAAGCCATCCAAATCTTTGATTCCTGGGTGGGTGCTTTGAATGTTGAAGATTACCGCGTATTCATCAAGCCGATCATGACTCGTATCTTTTCATCATTGCGTGAAGAAAATGTACCGCTAATCATGTTCGGGGTCGGCGCAAGTCACTTGGCACTTGAGTGGAATGATCTTCCGATTGATGTAGTCGGGCTTGATTGGAGACTGCCAATTACAGAAGCAAGACAAATGGGAATCCAGAAAACGGTACAAGGTAATCTAGATCCTGCCCTGCTATTATCATCATGGGATGTTATAGAAGAACGGACGAAAAGGATCCTCGATCAGGGCATGGAGCAGGACGGCTACATCTTTAACCTTGGTCATGGGGTTTTCCCTTCCGTAAATCCGGAAACACTGAAGAGGCTGACCGCTTTCATTCATGAATATTCATCAAAAATGAAGTAAGGTGAGCGAACCATTTGCTAAAACTCCTTAATTGGATGCACAATAAAAGAACGAAATCTTTAAAAGAGGTGTAACTTCATGTCAAGAAAAAAAATGGGCCTTTTAGTCATGGCTTATGGTACTCCATACACTGAAGAGGATATTGAAAGGTATTATACACATATTCGTCATGGGAGACGGCCAAGCGACGAATTGATTGCCGACCTAAAGGGCAGATATGAAGCGATCGGTGGATTATCCCCGCTTGCAAAAATAACGGCAGGACAAGCTGAAGCGCTTGAAAAGAAATTGAATTCCGTTCAGGAGGAAGTTGAATTCAAGGCATATCTTGGCCTGAAGCATATTGAACCTTTTGTTGAAGACGCAGTGAAACAAATGCATGAAGATGGAATCAAAGAAGCGGTCAGTATCGTATTGGCACCGCATTTTTCAACATTCAGCGTGAAGTCTTATAATGGACGTGCCCAGGATGAAGCCGCTAAATTGGGGGATCTGACCATCACTTCCGTTGAAAGCTGGTATGATGAGCCAAAATTCATCCAATATTGGGTAGACCAGGTAAAAGAAGTGATTGGGAAAATGACTTCGGAAGAACGCGATAATTTCGCTTTGATTGTGTCGGCACATAGCCTCCCGGAAAAAATCTTGCAATCGGGAGATCCGTATCCAAATCAACTGAAAGAAACGGCAGACATGATCGCTGAAGGCGCAGGGGTTACCAATTATGCAGTAGGCTGGCAAAGCGCTGGACAAACTCCTGAACCATGGTTGGGACCCGATGTACAGGATTTAACCAGAGATCTTCATCAAGCAAAAGGTTATAAAGCTTTCATATATATTCCTGTTGGCTTTGTTGCCGAGCACCTTGAAGTCCTCTATGATAACGATTATGAATGTAAGGTTGTGACGGAAGAGATTGGCGCAGGCTACTATAGGCCGGATATGCCCAATGTTAAACCTGAATTCATCGATGCTTTGGCCACGATCATTTTAAACAGATTACAGGAAAAATGATCAGTCAATAGGGGAAAATTAGTTTAACCATGCTTGCCATGTGCTCTGCATATTTTCATTTGAAGTTATGTTATTCACTGGAAAAGCGACGCTGCCTTTGGCCTTGCAGATTTAAATAAATATGTATTTTCGAAAAGTGGCTGTCCAGTAACGGGGATGGCCATTGTTTCTCTTGGGAATTGAAAATATAATTGAAAAAACTGAAAATTTTTGGTATGATATCGTTGAACATAATGACTGTTTTGTCCGTCTGGTCAGAATTGAGGTGGGAAATGTCTGTTGATCGTAAAAAATTAATTTTGGAAGCTGCGACCAAGTCGTTTTCACTTTTTGGCTATAAGGCAACGACGATGGATCAAGTCGCTAAAATTGCCAATGTGGGAAAAGGGACCATTTATACCTTTTATAAAAATAAAGAAGAGCTGTTTAAAGAAATCGTTCAGCGGATGATAGAGGAAATGAAATATGAGGCGGAACAATCTTTGGATGACCAACTCTCCTTTTTTGAAAACCTGCATCGGGCCGTTTATCGAATTCTGGAGTTCAGGCAGGAACATCAATTATCATTAAAACTTCTTCAGGAAGAGCGGGAAATTGGTACGCCGGCCGTTCAGGAAATGGTTAATGAAATGGAAGAAGCCATTGTATCCTACATTAAGGAAAAACTAAAAATAGCGATTGATAAGGGCCATATACAACCTTGCGATCCGGAGATAACAGCTTTCCTGATGCTAAAGATGTACCTTGCCCTGATCTTTGATTGGGAAAGAAACCATGCCCCATTAGAGAAAGAGGGAATTGCTGAACTATTTAAAATATATTTGTTCAAAGGATTATCCGTTACGTGATCATTCTATTTTTTTGCTGAAAGGCAATGACCCCCAATGAAAGAAGAGATGCCGATCATCGGTATCTCTTCTTTCATTGGGGGTTTTTTTCAGCTGCGAAACCGAAACATCTATGAATTCATCCTGCTATTTGGGATAGGATGGTGAAACATAAAGACTACTACTCTCCAGAAAGGCAATGATCACAGTGGTTTCCATAACATTCGTGCTGTTCTTCAATTTTTTTTCCGCATTCCGTGCATTGTTTCGGTGGCAGATTTTTAAAGAACTCAACGCTACTTTGAATCATGAACATCATCTCCTGAATTTTTTAGTATTCGCTTTTCTATGGTTTTATTGTATTATAACAGATTTGAGATGTCAATGAATGTTTTATAACATAAGTAAAAAAGGTGAAATAAGGGCAAGAATAGTTTATATTAATGGGGAAGTCATTGAGAGAAAAAAAGGAGTGCCTAAGAATGAAAATCACCGTAATTGGGTGCTGGGGCGGTTATCCAGCTAAAAATGAGGCAAGTTCCGGCTATTTGCTTGAATATGAAGATTTTCGCATTCTGCTTGATTGTGGCAGCGGTGTCCTATCACAGCTTCAAAACCATATGAAGCCGGAGGATCTTGGTGCAGTTGTATTATCCCACTATCATCCTGATCATGTAGCGGATATTGGAGTCCTGCAGCACGCTGCGTTCATACAGCAGATATTGGGCAGCGAAAAAAGGACGATTCCTATATATGGTCATGATTTGGACGAAGTCGAATTTGATAAGTTAACATACAAAGACGTGACAAAGGGGATAGCCATCTCTGCAGATCACGCCTTAACCATTGGACCGTGTAAATTTACGTTCATGAAAACAAAACATCCAGTCCCTTGTTTTGCAATGAGGATCGAAGCTGAAAATCATTCGATAGTTTACACAGGTGACAGTTCATATATGGATGAGCTTGCAGATTTCGCTAAAGACGCAAATGTTTTATTATGTGAAAGTAACTTTTACAGTGATATGGATGGTTCAAAGGCGGGGCATATGACGGCAAGGGAAGCGGGCCTGCTGGCAGAAAAGGCTGACGTCCAGCTGTTGCTGTTAACTCACCTCCCTCATTATGGGAATCTCGATCAACTGAAAAAAGAAGCATCCGAGGTATTCAAAAGGGAAATAGCTGTAGCCAAAACCAATCTCGAGTTCCAACTATAAATGAAACATCAGTGATATGAAGTCTACAAGGAGGAACAACTGTGCTTTTTATTGATAATAAGGGAATTACAGACCCAAGAATTAACCTGGCCATCGAAGAATATGCGCTTAAACATTTAAACATAGATGAAACATATCTTTTATTTTACATTAATCGACCTTCAATCATCATAGGCAGAAATCAAAATACGATCGAAGAAATCAATTCCGATTATGTAGATGAAAAGGGCATTACAGTTGTTCGCCGCCTTTCCGGGRGTGGAGCGGTTTATCATGACCTAGGGAATCTCAATTTCAGTTTCATTACGAAAGACGATGGGGACAGTTTCCATAACTTCAAGAAATTCACCCAGCCTGTCGTGGAAACGCTCGAGAAACTAGGAATACATGCTGAATTGAGCGGTCGTAACGATATTCTGGCTGAAGGAAAGAAAATTTCGGGAAACGCGATGTTTTCAACGAAGGGCAGAATGTTCAGTCATGGAACATTGCTGTTTCAATCAGAAATGGATCACATTGTATCCGCTTTAAAAGTGAAAAAAGATAAAATCGAGTCCAAAGGGATTAAATCAATAAGAAGCCGTGTCGGTAATATCGCCGATTTTCTAAAAGAACCGATGTCTGTTGAAGAATTCCGTTCATTCCTTCTGCAAAATATTTTCAAAGAAACCGGAAAGGTTACAGAGTATGTTTTAACAGAAACGGATTGGGAGAAAATTCACGAAATCTCGGAAGATAGGTATCAAAATTGGGAGTGGAATTACGGAAAATCACCTAAATTCAACTTGCAAAACTCATATAGATTTCCTGTGGGATCTGTTGATATCCGCCTTGAAGTGAACAGGGGAATCATTGAAAACTGCAAGATCTACGGTGATTTCTTTGGGGTTGGAGAGGTCGCGGATATTGAACGAAAGCTTACTGGAACACGCTATGAAAAGGAAGCAATCAGCAGAGTACTGGATGAGATCGATGTTCGTCATTATTTTGGCAATGTAACAAAAGAAGAAATATTGGCTTTAATATATTAAGCCTGAAAGCCGTCCCGACTTATTAGGACGGCTTTTGTGACTAATAATGACAGTAATTGCTTGAATATGGATAAAATGGTTGCTGTGATCGCATTCTTTTAATATAATAAAAATGTATTTAGTTCACCATAAAAATGAATGACCATTCATTCATGCTATTTGCAGGGGAGGGAGAAAGATGAATTTATCTGAACAGCTTCATCAAATGGCTTTAAAAAAGGCGGATAAGCCAGCATATTACTTTTTGGATCAATCCACTTCATATGGGGAATTGGATAAAGCCGTTACGAAGTTCGCGGACGAATTACATAGGCTTGGTGTTTCAAAAGGTGATAACATTGCGCTGTTATTAGGCAACTCTCCACATTTCATCATTTCATTGTATGGAGCTATGCGAGCAGGGGCGACCGTAATTCCCGTAAATCCAATATACACACCTGACGAGATTGGTTATATCCTGAATAATGGCGATGTAAAGGTTGTTGTGGCATTAGATAAGCTTTTACCCTTACTGGAGAAAATGAACCCTATCCTTTCAAGCGTAGAACAATATGTAATTTGTGAAATGCAGCCGGATAATGGGGATAGTAGCGAATTTAACATCTGCAATAAAATGAAATCGTTTACAAAAATGGTCGAATCGGGGGATGAAGGCTTTAAAGGTCCTGAACTGGATCCTGAAGATACGGCAATCATACTTTATACTTCCGGGACAACGGGGAAACCAAAGGGGGCCATGCTCACACATACCAATATCTACTCCAATGCACATGATATTGGTGAATATTTAAATATCACGGAAAGTGACCGTGTCATTACGACATTGCCAATGTTCCATGTTTTCAGTTTAACGGTAGTTGTGAATGCCCCGTTGATAAGCGGAGGTACGCTTTTAATTGTCCCGCAATTCAGTCCAAAGGAAATATTCAGGCAAATCAAAAAATATGATGCAACCGTTTTTGCTGGCGTGCCTACGATGTATAACTTTCTTTTTCAATATCCAGATGCGAAAGAGGATGCTTTGAAGTCTTTGCGGATATGCATATCTGGCGGATCCGCCATGCCAGTGTCCCTGCTTGAATCATTCGAGCGGAAATTTAATGTTAGGGTTTCAGAAGGATATGGCTTATCCGAAGCTTCCCCTGTTACCTGCTTCAATCCTTTGGACCGTCCAAGGAAGGCGGGTTCCATCGGAACATCCATCCTTAGGGTGGAAAACAAAGTGGTCAATGAGCTTGGAGAAGAAGTGCCGATCAATGGTGTAGGAGAATTGATTGTCAGGGGTCCGAATGTAATGAAAGGTTATTATAAAATGCCTGAAGAATCAGCCGCTGTCTTGAAAAATGGCTGGTTATATACAGGCGATTTAGCCAGGATGGATGATGAAGGCTACTTTTTCATTGTAGATCGTAAAAAGGAGCTTATCATCGTCGGTGGCTATAATGTCTATCCACGTGAAGTGGAGGAGGTTTTGTATACCCATCCTGAAGTAGTTGAGGCAGCAGCCATTGGCGTTCCCGATCCCAATCAGGGGGAAGTGGTTAAATGCTTTGTGGTAAAGAAAAACAATGCATTGACCGAGGAAGAACTGCTTGCCCATTGCATGGAACACTTGGCCAAATATAAGGTGCCGGCAAAAATTGAGTTTTTGGATGAACTTCCAAAAAACGCGACTGGTAAAATTTTACGACGTTCCTTGAAAAACCATGTACTGCAAAACTGAATTACATTGATCATGAGGAGATCATTGCCTATAACCGGCAATGGTCCTTTTTTGTACAACCAAAGTGTATGAGGTTGCATAAAATATATTGAAGAATCTTAAAACCTTGATTCTTGTTTCGAAAAGAGTTATGATTGTCATTAAAAATTTCCACAATATTGTAAGGAGGGGTTAGATGAGAGATGTAAAACTTTTGGATATTTTTACACATCCCATTGCTCAAAAATACTTGAACCGTTCAGGTCTGGCACATGCGATTGCGGTAGCATACCATGCGTTTCACTTAGCAAATGAATATAATGTCGACCCTGATATTGCCGCTAAAGCTGGGCTATTGCATGATATGGGTCATTTCACCTGGTATCGCAATGGTAAATGGGATTATGATCTTTATAAACAAAATGATATTCACCCCATCAAAGGTGCCGAACGAGCACATAAACTGTTAATCCGCTTGGGAGAAAACCCGATCAAGGCAAAGACCATTTCCCTCGCCATTTTATTTCATACCGATTCGTTCTTACCTTCGAATGATATTATTCGTACACCGCTTCAGCAAGTTGTCAAATGGGCCGACGAAAAAGATGAAGAAGAAGGCGGAAAACACCATTATCGCAAAATTGATTTTCCCCGGGCAAAGGAAAGCATCATGAAACTTGATACGCTCATAGATGAGGAACAAAGAAAAAGGCTATCATCCTGAAGTCAAACGGGTTGATAGCCTTTTTTATTGTCAGGAGGAAGACAATTATTAAAAGTATTTTTTACAGTTTAAGTTTGTTAACAGGTGAATTAATGATGTAAAAATATGGACCATTAGAACTATTCCATGGCGAACAATTATAAAAAACTATCGGATTAATAACAAATAAAGAAAGTAACAGGTGAGGTTATGAAGTCGATTAAGCTAATGATATATGGTGGTCAGGGAGGAATTGAGGTAATCATCGAACAAGAAGGTGACATTAAGGTCATGGGGATGACTGGAAATGAAATGGACCTTCTTGATTCTGATCATACATCAGTCATACCAGATGTCATTCTTATTGATGCCCGCTCATCAGGGAAGTATGGACAAGAAGTCATGCAAGTCCTTAAGGAAAAACACCCATCCACTCCTTTTGACGTTTTTACTGACTATTCAGAAAATCACTATCTTATCGAAACAATAGGCCATGGTGCAGCAGGTTATGTGTTACAGGATCGCGGAATGAAACAAGTGTTGTCGGCAATCCGTCAATGTGCCAACGGTCAGATCGTTTATCCTGCCTCATTCAAATCAATTTTAATGAAAAGGCTGGAGCGGGATGTTGAAAGATCACCAGTAACTTTGGAAAAGGCAATCGGAAAATTGGGGACTTTTTCTAAACGCGAGCATGAACTGCTTATCCTGCTAACCCAAGGCGAAACGAATCAGCAAATTTCCAAAAAACTTTTTCTATCGATCGGCACGGTAAAAAACTATATAAGCCGTATTTACAAAAAACTGAATGTTAATAATCGACCGGAGCTTATGGCACTTTTGTATGGTTTGCAAAATAGAGGGATGAAGGGATGACCAATCATGCCTGCCGTTCCGTTAATCGGTCTCATTCATTATAAATCAAATTCACATTTAAAATCCTTTGATGAAATGATTTCATCTTAGCAAAAAGGCAAAGGAATAAATTCGTCGTTTCCTTAAAACTCCCATCCTGGAAGTGCATGTTTGACTGATGGAGTATTCTGTGAAATATTCAACAAAATGGTGGTAATTGTAAGAAAGAATAATATTGAAGGGAAATGCGGTTCTAACCTGTCCATTTTGGATTAAACTATTAAGAGGGAGATTCGTTTTAAGGAGGGGCATCATGGTTAGAAAATGGGCTGGAAGAGCGATTATATTATATATCCTTTATGCAGCAGCGATGTATTGGTATATTTTTTATGGAGCGGATACGACCATTCCCGAAGCTTTGCGTGGAACGGCAGCAGATCCTGCAACATTCCTGAATGCAAGGGAACTAAAGCTTAGTGAAGAGTATTCAGGACTGCGGAATTTTATTTTTTTCGTATCGACGCCATATGAATGGCTTCTGTATTTCTTCATATTATTATTCGGTTTTTCAAAGGCATTTGAAAAATCGTCAATGGCAGTCTCGAGACGGAAAGCGATTAGAACGGGCATTTATTTATTCTGGCTTTCCGTTATTTCATACCTGGCTCTATTTCCAATCAGTTTCATTGGATATCGAATGAGCAAGAGTTACCACATAAGTACACAAAGTTTCACCTCGTGGATGAAGGATGGAGTCATCGAATTTTGGGTGAATTTTGGGATGATGTTCATCATCGTTTCCGTTTTATATTGGTTAATGAAGAAAAGTGAGAAGAAATGGTGGCTCTATGCTTGGATGTTGTCCATTCCTTTTTCCTTGTTCCTGATGTTCGTTCAGCCTGTATTGATTGATCCGCTGTACAATGAATTCTATCCTCTCAAAAATAAAGAGCTGGAAACGGAAATATTGGCACTAGCCTCACAGGCTGAGATCCCGGCTGAACACGTGTATGAAGTAAATATGGCGGAAAAGACAAATGCCTTGAATGCATATGTTACCGGCATAGGTTCCAACTCAAGAATAGTTCTTTGGGATACGACCCTGAACAAACTGAAGGAAGATGAAATCCTTTTTATCATGGCACATGAAATGGCTCATTATGTGGAAAAGCACATTTATATAGGGATTGCAGGTTATTTAGGACTGACATTAATCGGTTTGTGGCTGACTTCGAAAATCATGAACTTTATCATTGGTCGCTGGGGCCATCAGTTAAAGGTCCGTTCGGTTGACAGCATATCATCTCTTCCGTTATTTCTCTTGATAACGTCTGTGCTGCTCTTTGCTTCGAGTCCGCTGTCCAATTATGTTTCCAGATATCAGGAAACAAGGGCTGACCGTTATGCCATTGAAATGACCGGGGACAAAGAATCAGCAATCACGACTTTCCAGGAACTCACGAGGTCGGGTTTGAGTCAGGTCAACCCGCCATTCCTGGTTAAATGGCTGCGGTATTCCCATCCGACCATGCTCGAACGGATTTCAACGGTTGAAAATGCAGATACAAAGGGTGAGTGAAAGCCAGCTGAAAACCAGCTGGCTTTTTTTCTTCGGAAAGTGGAAGTTTGTAGTCGTTTTCAGAAAAAACTATTATTTTAAAAAATCTTAGGTTCTCTACTATAATAAATTAAATTCCCAGTTCGTTTTAAGGAGATCGGATATGTATAATGTACTTTTGATCACTGTAGGCTCAGTGCTTGTGGCAGTGGCCTACAACTTATTTTTGATACCACATTTAATTTTAAGCAGCGGACTTAGTGGACTTGCGATCATGTTCGGAATCATCACCCCAGTCAACACAGGGATATTGAATTTTCTGATGAACCTGCCATTGCTGATTCTTGGTTACCTGAAATTAGGGAGACGCTTTATCACCTATACGATATTATCAGTTGTCGTGATTTCCATCAGTTTATACCTCATTCCAGTTCACGGTATTTCCACTGAACCGATTTTGTCTTCTTTATTTGGCGGAATCATATCGGGAATCGGTATAGGCATCGTTTTTCGCGCTTCGGGGTCTTCTGGCGGCTTTGATATCATTGCCATGCTATTGGCTAAGAAGAGCGACTTTCCGCTTGGTACATTGCTTTCGGTGATGAATGCTGTTGTGGTGGTAATCTCAGGCTTCATCTTCGGTTGGGATGCCGCATTATATACGCTGATTTCCATTTATGCAGCAGGAAAGGTGATCGATACGATCCATTCCAATCACATTAAATTAACATTGATGATCGTTACCAAAAAGAGTGACGAAATGAAAACGAAGCTCCTGACCAACCTATATCGTGGAATTACAGTCATGGATGGTGAAGGTGCATATTCAGGAGAAAAGAGCAAAGTAATGATGACAGTCATTACACGTTATCAGTTAACCGATGTAAAAACGATGATAAAAGAAGTGGATCCGAATGCTTTTGTTAATATAACCGAAACTGCTGAGGTCATGGGTATGTTTCATAAAGAGTGATGATAATGAAAAAAAGCCTCCCGACATTATGGGAGGCTTTTTTGATCATGAATGTTAATTTCCAAATTGTTTTAGTAAAACGTTCATTTCAGAACTTAGTTTTAAGAATAAAGGTTTGTTTTTCATATCCAAGGCATCATCGATCTGTTTTGCAAGGAGATTCTTTTTGGTAGTAAGGACGGCTTCCTGAATAATCATATCAATTAACATTTCCTGAACCACGGCATCGTTTTTCATTTCGCTCATTGATAAGGACTTCACTGACTCTGAATAAGATTTTTCATTTTTCAAAGTTACCACCCCTGACCCTTTTTATTATTATATGGATTTGAGCGGATAAAATCAACTGAAAATTTAAAAAATTTAAATTATGATAGAGAATGTGTCATTTAGATGACGAAAAAGCCACTATATAAAAGAATTTCAAATTTTTTGTGAACTTGCTTTTTATGTTTAAGGTCTATGCTATTATAGTGAGTAATTTAACATACATTTACTATCCCCCTTCACTCTTCTTGGACAGGAATGGAAGGGTACAAGCAATTAAGAATATAAGCTTTGGAAAGTGATAGCGATGTTTAGCAATGAGGAAGAGGTGGATTAAAAATGAAGGAAAACAATCAGGGAATCATCGAGGAATATGAAATCACGCCACATACACTAATGGTTGCGCCAATTAATTACGGCAGTAAAATATATGCCCGTATCATTGAAATGGAGGACGAGTTCATCTCCCCGTTTAAACCTATGGAAATAATAAAGAAAAGCTGCGAGTTCTTCGGATCAAGTTATGAAGGACGCAAGCAAGGCACGAAACAGCTCATAAACATCACACATAAAGCACCGATCGCGATTGATCCGACCAGTTCGATATTCTTCTTTCCAACTACATCTCCGTTACGTCCTCAATGCATCTGGTTATCACATGAACATGTGGTATCCTATGAGCGCCTGGATTCCAAACATACAACCATCACATTCAGGAATAGACAAACCATCGATATAGCAGTGTCATGCAGCTCTTTCGAAAACCAGCTGCACCGGACCTCTTTTTTAAAAACGAAATTGATCCAGAGGATTGAGGAAACAAAGAGGAAATCCTTTTATCTGTTCACTGATGCTAATGGAGTCAAGGCTTCAGAGGTAATCTCAAAGTATATACCGCGATAAGAGGGGGGTCAGGGGAAAAATCAGAGAAGAATGCAAACGGGAATAATCAAATTTAAAGCAAGCCCTTCTTATTAAAGAAGGGCCCTGGAATCAATCTTCGAATAATTCATCCATTAAATCGTCAATTTCTTTTCTTAATTTTTCAGTTCCTTCTTTGGAAATGGTGATGGTATCACCATCGATAATCAGCATATCTCCTACTTTTGCTCCCTTGGGAAGAGCACTTTTAGGGAAATCCTTCATGTCACCACCATCGATTTCAACGACAGCGATCTTTCCTTCGAAGCGATCAATAATTCCTTGTACCAATTATTTCACCGTCTTTACAGTAATTTTCTGACCTGTAGAAGTAAAAATAATGTTACCTGATTTATCTGTGCGATAAGTTTTGGCTTTCACTGAATTCAACCGTTTTATAACAGTGGAAGTAGGGTGCCCATAGCCATTTTTCCCTACACTGATTACAGCATATTTCGGTTTTGTTTTGTTGATGAAAGCTGAACTTGTCGATGTTTTTGCACCATGATGGCCTACTTTAAGTACATCCACACTTGGTACCAGTTTTTTAGCCAGCATATCCTTCTCTGCTTTTTCTTCGGCATCACCTGTAAACAAGAATGTTTTTTTGCCGTGTTTAAGCAACAGGACAGCACTCCAATTATTTAAGTCAGACTTAGCATAGTCCTTAATAAGTGCAATGAATTTAAGGGAATTATCCTTTGCTTTAGTGTTGATTTCCACGCCCGACTTCGCTTTTTTTATTGTAAGCTTCTTCTTCTTGACAGCCGTTAAAAAGTCTTTGTATGCCTGGGTAGTATGTGAAACTTTAGGGGCATACACAGATTTTACACTAAGCGATTTAATCACATGAGCAAGACCGCCAACATGATCCGCATCTGGGTGAGTGGAAACTAATGCAGTAAGTGTTTTTACCTTTTGTTTTTTTAGGTAGGCAACAACCTCGTCACCCTTTCCTTTACCGCCGCCATCGATTAAAACGTTTTCATTAGCGGTTTGTATCAGGATTGAATCTCCTTGTCCAACGTTGATGAAATGTACCTTTACATTTGAGGCTGCCTCAGTTGTTTTAAGTCCAGTGAATAAAGACAAAACAAGAACAGCCACCAGTAGAATATTTATTTTTTTCCCCTCCAGTTAATAATTTACCATGTGTAACCAGAAAAATGGGAATATGGACACGATTTTTATTTGTGGTAAAAAAAGGAAGATGTCGTCTGGATTTATGGTTAGGGAAAATGACTCTGGGTATTTATGATTAATCTCTTGAATGAAAATGTAATGCCATTATTTTAAAGAATCAATCAATAAAAAATCTATTTCTCTCAGAAAAGAGTGTGAAGTTGGCATATATTCAAGGAGCAGGCTGCGTAGAAATTTAGGATTACCAACAAAATATTTTGTTAAAGAGATTGTTTCTGTTTTTTTAGGATTGTACAATTTAAACGTTGATTACCCTCCAGGCACTCGCTYTCYGCGGGCGGTCAGTGAGCCTCCTCGGCACGTTTGCACCTTTCGTTCCAACCAACTTTGGTTTAAAATTTAGATAGGAACCCTTTTGGCTACAAATTAAACCATGCAAATAAAATATTGCATGGTTATCATAAGAAATTAGGGATGAGTATAAGTTTCCTTAATGATTGACTCCTTAATACATAATATAATAGACACCGATGATGTATCTTTTGTTCAGTATTTCACAAAAGATTTTGTTTTTCTGGAAATTCTTTTTGCTTTATACATTTAATATAAAGAGGTTGTTACTAGTAGATAATACTAGGTATGGATATGCAATTAACATCTTTCCTAATAACGTTGTACTGACACTAAAATGATAGTTTAGACGTATAGTTATAATAGGAATGGAAATTAAATGTCGCTTAATAATGAACAAACGGGCCAGACCTTTTAATCGTTAAGGACAATTTCGTCGAAACTGTTGCCTTAATCAGTGAGCAGTAATTGTGCAAACGGCTTGTGTAACAAGAAGTGGAGAAGCGGCTATTGCAGTCCTCGGTTCCTTTAATAGGGAAGAGGGTAATATACCAGAAGGATGCAGTGTCGACATTCTGCCGTTTAATCACCAAGAACAAAGGCGATGCTATGCATACAGCAAACTTTTAATGAAGGATGCCATTACAAGGGAACTTGAAGTAACGCAGTTAAATGTAAAAGGTATTTTTGGAAGAAGATATTAACTATCTGAAATCCATGGCAGACATTTCATCCGACATGCGAGAGCTTGATCCAACAAAGGATAACATGGGCTTTATAAGCGTCCCATCGTCCTAAAGGAATTTCCATTCTTTCGATGCAGGGAATGGTTGACGGCAATCGATCAGGGCAAATCATGAATACGTGTTACATTCTGCGGCGGATCATGATATTGGTTACTTTTACATCGATTTGTCGAAGCTGACTGTTTTCCTATCCTTTTCTTCAATATGATGAGTCGATCATAACGGGTGCCACTCCAACCTTTGTCATGGAGCATGTAATTAACTTTCATTTAAAGGACTTAAAACTTAAATGTTAGAAGGATATTCAGTATGCACTTGATTACATAGGTTATGCCTTGGTTTGAACTAGCCAATTAAATTATGATGTGATGGAATATTCAAACAGGGGGAATGGAGGTAAGCGAGTCTAATCGATCTTGATCATGAAAGACTCCCCTACCTTTATGCCAGGAAAGGTGCGATGCTTTTTTTATGGTCAACCTTTTTACATCCAAGGGAATTTGTATCCTTCCGGAAGGCTCCCTTTTAACCCGTTAATCCCTTGAGGGTTTTTTTTCGAAAAAGTAATAACATAACAAGTCTTCGGTTTTGTTGCGAAGGCGGGGATTGAAATAATTATGATGTTCCTCGTATCCTTTATATAAAAAACAATACATCGTGAAGGATTCATCGCGTTTGATTTCACTAACTTTAATATTCTCTTTGCGCAAATAGCGCCGTACCTCGGCAAGTTCGTCTTGAACCACTTTTAAAATATGTTCGACCAGCTCCGAATAGGGCCTTTTTAATTTAAACGGACTAATTTCGATGACCTTGAGATCCCGGTTTAAGACTGTAATAACCATAGGGAGGTAGATGGCTTTTTCAATCATATTTCGGTCACCTTCTGGAATGCGGGTCATCATGACCGCCCCTTTCTAAATAGCGCGTTTTTAATACTAATATGTATATCCTGCAAAAATAAGAACACTTGTTCCGTTTTTATCCTAATGTATTTTCAGTGGTTATGCAAGCAGTTTTGATAAATCTAGAAATATTCGTTAACAAGATTATGTTTTCCGGAGATAGGGAAAGTATGAAGATATATGGATAATAATTCTTGCAATTTCGGGGGAAAGTGATATATCTAAAATAAACGGTTTTTAATAAGTTTATGCTGCTTTGATGGCAGCATGTCGAGGGAGATAATTATGGATTTGGATACTATACGTGAGTGGTTTACACTTGATCATATATCGGCACTTATTCAGCAATATCGCTCATTCGGTCCAATTCCCGGAATCTTACTGCCGATGCTGGAAGCTTTTATGCCTTTTTTGCCCTTAGTGGTGTTCGTGCTTGCCAATGCAACGGCATTTGGCCTCTGGTGGGGGTTTTTATTTTCTTGGATTGGTGCGGTAGCGGGGTCCTTTTTGATCTTTTGGATTATTAGAAGATATGGTCAAATGAGGTTGTTCCGATTTTTGCAAAGACATAAACAGGTGCAGAGGTTGATGGTATGGGTTGAGAGCCATGGATTCGGTCCTTTGTTCATATTGCTCTGCTTCCCTTTTACACCTTCGGCTATCGTTAATATCGTGGCAGGACTTTCAAAAGTCAGTACCCTGCAATATGGACTTGCAGTAGTTGGAGGGAAGGCGGTGATGATTTTTACGATCAGCTTCGTAGGTTACGATTTAGTATCATTGATTCATAAACCTGTGCGAACGATCATTATCGGAATCGTCATCTTTATCCTATGGTATGTGGGGAAAAGGCTGGAAGTCCGGTTAAATAAAAGCATGAAGAGAGAAGAAGGGCAATAAATTAATATATAAATGCAGTAGGGGTTGAACTAGATGGAAAAAACAAACAAGAATTCTTTATCCGATTGGATAAAACCAGCGATGATAGCTTTTGTTATTTACATCTTAATCCGTACATTTCTCTTTTCAAGCTATGATGTTGAAGGAAAGTCGATGCAGCCGACCCTTGAAGATGGAAATAAACTTGTCGTGAATAAAATCAATTACCAGATTCATGATATCAACCGTTTTGACATTATTGTTTTTCATGCGAATTCACAAGAAGATTATGTTAAGCGGGTTATAGGGGTTGCAGGTGACCGTATTCGTTATAAAGATGATTGGCTTTACGTAAATGGTGAGAAAGTGGATGAGCCTTATCTTGAGAAATTCAAGGAAGGTTTCCCAGGACAGGATTTTACAGGTGATTTTACATTAAAAGAATTGACGGATATGAACAAAGTTCCGGAGGGCAAGCTTTTTGTCATGGGTGACAATCGTCTTGAAAGTGCTGACAGCCGTCACTTTGGTTATATACCGGTAGAAAATGTTGTCGGTAAAGTGGATGTTCGATATTGGCCGGTCAATGATTTCAATTTTAAGTTTACAGGTGAGTGATTGTGGAAGCCCGAGTAAGATGCGGGCTTTTTCTTTTGGGGGAAACGCGAACGTACGGTTGGTGTTTTTTTTAGGGAAACGGTAAAATAATAGAAAGTAAATCTAATTGGAAACAGAAACCTAGTCATAAAGACGAAAGTATTTCTGGTATGATGGATCTAGATATTATGTTGTAAGGGGGAAAAGAGATGTCACTCCGTTTTTTACTGGGAAGATCGGGTACAGGGAAAACTTCGAATATATTGGACGAAATCCGCTCTAAATTGGCAGAAGATCCCGAAGGAAATCCAATTATCTACCTCGTTCCTGATCAGATGACGTTTCTATCTGAATATAAATTAATTAAAACACCAGGCCTTGCCGGAATGATCCGGACACAGGTTTTCAGTTTTAGCAGGCTTGCTTGGCGCGTTCTTCAGGAAACCGGGGGGATGAGCCGGCTGCATCTGGACAGTGTTGGCGTTAATATGCTGATACGGAAGATCATGGATGATAAAAAGGAAGAGTTAAAGATGTTCAGTCGATCTGCTGATAAGCAGGGGTTCATTGCACAGATGGAGCTAATGCTGGCTGAGTTCAAGCAGTATTGCATCCAACCTGATGACATTCAAAACTATTTGGCTGAAACCTCACAGGCCGGCAGCGGCATTCAGGATAAACTGCATGATCTTGAATTGGTCTATCAGGCTTTTGAGGATGAAATGGTCAATAAATATTTAGACTCCGAAGATTATTTCACTTTGCTGATTGAAAAAATGTCAGAGTCTTCATATATAAGGAATGCGGATATATATATTGATGGTTTTTATAGCTTGACTCCACAGGAATTATTGATTGTTGAAGAAATGATGAAGCTGTGCAGGAGTGTAACGATCTCGCTGACGTTAGATCAGCCCTACAGGCAATATGCTCCGGATGATTTGCAATTGTTCAGGCAAACGGGAAACCTTTATCATCACCTATATCAGGCTGGATTGAGGAATGGCATACCGATTTCAGAAGATCGAATCTTAAAAGGATCGGAAAGGTTTGGAAAGAGTCCGGGGCTGAATCATCTGGAAACTTATTTTTCCATTCGTCCTGCACGAACGTTTGAGCAGTCACCTGATGTAACGATCGCCCAGGCAGTTAACCGCAGAGCTGAGATTGAAGGAGTTGCCCGGGATATCTTGTCGCTGGTCAGACAGAAACAGCACCGTTTCCGTGATATTGCGATTTTAGTCCGTAACGGGGAAGCATACGCAGATATTTTACAAACCGTTTTTCGGGATTATCAAATTCCCTTGTTCGTCGATTCCAAACGGACGATGCTGAATCATCCTCTGATTGAACTGATTCGTTCGACTTTGGAGATCATCAATGGCTATTGGCGTTATGAACCGGTATTTCGTGCAATCAAGACGGAGCTTCTATTTCCGCTGCAAAAAAACCACGACCGGATGCGTGAACAGGTAGATAAGCTGGAAAACTATGTGCTGGCCCGCGGCATTAAAGGAAGCGGGTGGACGTCCAAAGATCGTTGGACCTACCGGCGCTTCCGCGGTCTGGAACTCGAGGACCGGAACCAAACGGATAAGGAAATGATGCTTGAGCAAGAATTGAATGAAATGAAGCAATTATTTACCGAGCCCATCTTGAGGCTCTCAAAACGGGCTAAAAAGGCTGCTAATGGCAGGGAATTGTGTGAAGCCCTTTATCTATATCTTGAAGAATTGCATATACCGGAAAAATTGGAAAAGCTGAAACTGGAGGCAGAAGAAACAGGTGATTTGGTATCGGCAAGAGAGCATGAGCAAACATGGAATGCGGTTGTCGACCTATTGGACCAATTCGTTGAACTGCTGAGCGGGGAAGAGCTTTCCATGAAACAGTTTGCGGTAATCATTGAAGCTGGTCTGGAGTCTCTTGAATTTTCTTTGGTACCGCCGGCAATTGACCAAGTATTAGTCGCTAATCTAGATTTATCCCGCCTGGATGATGTGAAGACAGCTTTTGTTATCGGTTTGAACGAAGGGGTTCTGCCGGGAAAAGCTGTATCTGACGGGATATTTTCAGATAGTGATCGTGATGTGCTGCTGGCTGGTGGACTTGATGTTGCCCCAAGTTCGAAAGTGCGCCTGCTGGATGAGGAGTTCACAGCGTACAAAGCATTCACTACGCCTGCCGAGGCCCTTTATTTATCATATCCGCTTGCCGATGAGGAAGGGAAGGCGCTTTTACCTTCATCCTATTTGAAACGGGTAAGGGACGTATTGCCTAACGTTTCCGATGTGTATTATATGAACGATCCGTCCGATCTGTCTGCGGAGGAACAGGTGAAATATGCAGCGAATCATGATGTGGCCCTTTCGTACCTGGCTGCCCAATTGCAGCTGAAGAAAAGGAACTATCCAATCCATTCACTATGGTGGGATGTATATAATGCCATTATTGATGATGAAATGGCCGGTCCTTCAGCAACTAAGGTTTTATCGAGCCTTTTTTATCAAAATAGGACAAAGAAATTAACTGAGGAAACAAGTAAGCAATTATACGGTGAGAGCATTCTTACGAGTGTATCTAGGATGGAAATGTTCAATAGCTGCCCGTTTTCCCATTATGCGGCTCATGGCTTGAAATTGAGGGAAAGGCAGATTTTCCGTTTGGATGCCCCGGATATAGGCGAGATGTTCCATGGAGCGTTGAAAATGATTTCCGATTACTTGAAGGAACATGATATTCCTTGGTCTACATTGACCCCGGAACAATGCTTGGAGCTGGCCAGAATTGCTGTGGAGAGACTTGCTCCTAAACTCCAAAATCAGATTTTGTTAAGTACGAACCGCCATCACTATTTACGCAGGAAACTCGAACACGTGATTGGACGTGCCTCGATCGTATTAAGTGAACATGCAAAGGCGAGCGGTTTTGCTCCGATCGGATTAGAACTTGGATTCGGAAAAAATGGCGAGCTGCCGCCACTTTCTTTCACATTGAAAAACGGTACGAAGATGGAATTGATCGGGCGGATCGATCGCGTGGATAAAGCGGAAGAAGATGAGGGTGTCTATTTGCGTGTGCTCGATTATAAGTCGAGTGAAAAGGAACTGAACATGAGTGAAGTATATTATGGCCTAGCGCTGCAAATGTTGACATA
The DNA here is from genome assembly GCF_056401795.1 of Peribacillus sp. P4_D6. Lineage (NCBI taxonomy): Bacteria > Bacillati > Bacillota > Bacilli > Caryophanales > Bacillaceae > Peribacillus > Peribacillus sp. P4_D6. Next base: position 59,905 of record NZ_JBFUIQ010000005.1, on the reverse strand, counting down.
CCTAGATATCGTTGTCACCCATTCCAAGTCGCTGATTGGAAAAGAAGCGATTCCAGCCGGAGTTTTGTATTTTCATGTGCATAATCCCGTTGTCAAATCAAAGGGAATGCTCAGTTTGGATAAAATTGAAGAAGAAATTTATAAAAGCTTTAAAATGAATGGACTTGTACTGGACCATTCAAATGTCATTCAGTTGATGGATACCTCGCTTGATATTGAAAATTCGGGTAAGTCGGATATCATTCCAGCTGGATTTAAAAAGGACGGATCGCTCCTGGCGGCTTCCAAAGTTGCCAGCAGGGAGGAGTTTTCGCTTCTGAATCATCATGTGCGCCGTATTTATCAGGAGGCTGGAGATCGAATGGTCGATGGTGATGTGGATATTACTCCATACAAATTAAAGGAAAAAACGCCGTGTACCTTCTGTTCCTTTAAATCTGTATGCCAATTCGACCAGTCACTGGAGGAGAACCAATTCAGGAATTTGGCACAGAAGAAACAAAATGACGTTCTTGAGCTATTAAGGGGAGAGGGGGAGAGCGATGAGTAAAACGAAAATTCCTGCTCTGCCAGGAGACGTGACTTGGACGGAAGATCAATGGAAGGCAATATGGGCTAAAGATCAGGACATCCTGGTTGCGGCCGCTGCGGGTTCAGGGAAAACAGCGGTACTGGTCAATCGGATCATTCAAAAAGTCATTTCAGAAGAAGATCCAATCGATGTTGATGAACTGCTCGTGGTTACATTTACCAATGCCTCGGCTGCCGAAATGCGCCATCGGGTAAGTGAGGCATTAGAAAAAGCGATCGATGATAATCCGCATTCACAGCATTTACGTAAGCAGTTGAGCTTGATTAATCGTGCCTCGATTTCCACACTCCATTCGTTTTGTCTAGAGGTGATCAGGAAGTATTATTATCTGACGGATATCGACCCAGGCTTCCGGATTGCAGATTCAACGGAGATCCAGCTGCTCCGTGATGAAGTGATGGAAGAGCTTTTCGAGGAGCAGTATGGCCAAAGTGATAACGAAGAGTTCTTTAATTTGGTCGATGCTTTCACAAGCGATCGAAATGATGATGCACTTCAGAATATCGTTCGGTCGCTGCATGATTTTTCGCAATCGAATCCAAACCCGGACCGATGGCTCGATGGTGCCGCCAGCATGTATGAGCTGGCAGATGATGATGGGATTGATGATCTTTCGTTTATCGATTCATTGAAGTTCGATATTGGTTTACAATTGGACACGGCTAGGGATTTATTGGAACGCTCGCTTGCGTTGACAAAAACCCCTGGGGGGCCGGCTCCAAGGGCTGAGAACTATCTAGCCGATCTTGCACTGGTTGCTAAACTTTCGGAAGTGAAGTACCAATCCTGGAATGCACTTTATGAGGAAATCCAAAACGTGAAATTCGGGACGGCAAAACGCCTTACCGGTGTAGATTTTATCAAGGAAGTGGCTGATGAGGCTACTAAGTACCGGGATAAGGCCAAGAAGATCATCAAATCGTTACAGGAAGAGTTATTTTCCCGGAAACCGGAAAGCTACCTGCGGGATATAAGGGAGCTTAAGGGTTATGTCGATACACTTGTAATGCTTGTTAAACGGTTTGACGAAAGATTCTTTGCTGCAAAAGCAGAAAAGAACTTGGTGGATTTCGCCGATTTGGAACATTATTGTCTTCAAATTTTGACAGGGGAAACGGTGGATGGTGAACGAAAACCTTCAGCGGCAGCCATCGAATACAGGAACCAGTTCAAAGAGGTACTAGTGGATGAATACCAGGACACGAACCTGGTTCAGGAATCGATCTTAAAATTGGTGACGGCTGACGGAGAATATGATGGGAATCTTTTCATGGTAGGCGATGTCAAGCAGTCCATTTACCGGTTCCGGCTTGCAGAACCGAATCTCTTCCTTGGAAAATACACACGATTTACCCATGACGGTGTTGATTCCGGACTGAAAATTGATTTAAACCGCAATTTCCGGAGCCGAAAGGAAGTTCTTGATGGGACCAATTTCTTGTTTCAACAGTTGATGGGCATTACAGTCGGTGAGATTGATTATGATGAAGATGCCCAATTGAAAAAAGGTGCCCCATATCCCGAAGACGATCCATACCCGATCGAACTCCATTTAATTGATGGAGCAGCCGATCCTGAAGCTCATTCGGAAATGGAAGGATATGATGGCGGATTTGAGGCCGAGGAGCTTGAAAAAGCGCAGCTCGAAGCAAGGCAGATGGCCAAGCTCATTAAAAAGGCTATAAGCGAAAAGCATCGGATATATGATACGAAAACCAAAAGGTACCGATCTGCCACTTATCGGGACATGGTCATTCTTCTTCGTTCAATGCCATGGGCACCGCAAATCATGGAGGAATTTAAAAAGCAGGGAATTCCAGTATATGCTAATTTATCCACGGGGTATTTTGAAGCGACCGAAGTGGCCATCATGATTTCCTTATTGAAGGTGATTGATAATCCGCAACAGGATATCCCATTGGCTTCCGTTCTCCGTTCACCTATCGTCGGGTTGGATGAAGAAGAGATGTCAAAGGTGCGTTTATTCCATACAGGAAGCTATTACGAAGCACTAGCTGATTTTTACAGAAAGAGTGACCCTGAAGAACATCCGGGGCTTTATGAAAAAGCCTCTGCATTTTATAAAAAACTAGTGAAGTGGCGGAAGCTTGCCAGGCAGGAGGCATTATCAGATCTAATCTGGCTCCTATACCGCGAAACGCAGTTTTATGATTTTGCAGGTGGGATGCCGGGCGGCAAACAGCGTCAGGCCAATTTACGAGCGCTGTATGACAGGGCAAGGCAATATGAAGCAAGTTCTTTCCGCGGTCTGTTCCGTTTCTTGCGGTTCATAGAAAGGATGCAAGAACGTGGAGATGATTTAGGGGCAGCTCGAGCTTTAGGGGAACAGGAAGATGTAGTCCGGCTGATGACAATTCACTCGTCAAAGGGGCTTGAGTTCCCGATCGTGTTCATTGCAGGTCTTTCCAAGCAATTCAATATGATGGATTTACGAAAGTCCTATTTACTGGATAAAGATTATGGCTTTGCGGCAAAGTATGTGAATTCCGAATTACGGATAACTTATCCATCCCTCCCTCAATTGGCTTTTAAGAAAAAAAAGCAGCTTGAATTAATTGCCGAGGAGATGCGTGTCCTCTACGTGGCGCTAACAAGGGCTAAGGAAAAGCTTTATTTGATTGCCAGTATCAATGATGCAGAAAAAACGCAGCAGAACTGGGAAAGTAATGCGGCACATGGAGATTGGCTATTGAAGGACTATGTACGGGCAGGTGCAAAAAGTTATCTTGATTGGATTGGTCCATCCCTTGTCCGACATCGGGATTCTCTTGGTGCTGCAGGTCTTGGCCTGGAAATGGAGTCGCATCCATCGAAGTGGTCCATTTCCGTCATTCCAAGTGAAGAGCTTGCTGTTCTGGATGAGGAAGAGGCACTGGTTCAAGAGCAAATGCTTGAACATGTCCAGAAATCGGAGAAGGTCGGCATCGTTTCCGAGTTTTATGATGATATCAAGGAACAGCTGGAATGGGAGTACCCCGAGCATGAGGCGACGGTGTATCGTTCCAAGCAATCCGTTTCTGAATTAAAACGTCAATATGAACTCAAGGACGAGCAAAGCTCCACAGAGCTGTTGCGTAAATTTAAGCGGCCTATCACGAAGCGGCCGACTTTCATGCAAGAAAAGTCACTGACTCCTGCTGAAAGGGGTACGATTACACATTTAGTCATGCAGCATATTGATCTATCTAAAGAGATTACCATTCAATCGATTCAGCAACTGATCATTGATCTGATTCAACGTGAGCTGTTGACGGAGGAACAGAAAGAAGCTGTGGATCCGGAGACGATCGTCGATTTCTTCGATAGTGAAATCGGCCAAAGAATGCAGAGGGCCGAAAGCATTCGCCGTGAAGTGCCATTTACGATGTCGCTGCCTGCAAAGGAAGCTTACAGCGATTGGACAGCTGGAGATGAAGAAGTCCTTATCCAAGGGGTGATTGATTGTATCTTTGAGGATGAACAAGGTCTTGTGCTTCTCGACTATAAAACGGATACGATCACCGGCCGTTTTGCAAGCGGGTACGAAGGGGCTAAAGGGATTCTTGCCGATCGATACCAGATGCAGCTTCAGCTTTATACGAGGGCTGTTGAAGGAATAATGAATAAGGAGGTAACCGGCCGTTACTTGTTTTTCTTTGACGGCTCGCATTTATTGGAAGTATAAGAGAGAAGGAGTGTCCCATTGATGTGGGACGCTTCTTTTCGGTTGAATAAACAGAATAGTTTGAAAAGGTGTAAATGCTTACTATATACTAGTGGAGAAAAATACCTTTTTAAAGGAGTAGAGAAGAGTATGACGAGTGAGATCAAGAGCAAGGGATACTTTGGTGAGTTCGGTGGAAGCTTTATACCGGGTGAACTTCAGGAAGTTATGGATATTTTAGAAACGGAATTCCTGAAATATAAGGATGACCCGGAATTCATTGAGGAGTTCCGATATTATCTGAAAGAATATGTCGGACGCGAAAACCCGTTAACACTTGCAAAGAATTTAACGGAAAAGGTTGGCGGGGCAAAAATATACTTGAAGCGTGAAGATCTGAATCATACAGGTGCTCATAAAATTAATAATGCGATTGGACAAATCCTGCTCGCTAAACGAAGGGGTGCTAAACGCATCATCGCAGAAACAGGAGCAGGACAGCATGGTGTGGCGACTGCGACAGCATGTGCGATGTTTGGCATGGAGTGTGTGATCTATATGGGTAAGCTGGATACGGAGAGGCAGGCATTGAATGTCTTTCGGATGGAATTGCTGGGGGCAAAAGTCGTAGCTGTCGAAAAGGGACAGGGTCGATTGAAGGATGCTGTTGATGAGGCATTGAATGACTTGGTGCAAAACTATGAAAATACTTTTTACTTGCTTGGTTCAGCAGTGGGGCCACACCCATATCCAACGATCGTTAAGCATTTCCAATCAATCATAAGTGAAGAATCAAAACGCCAAATCCTTGAAAAGGAAGGAAAACTACCAACTGCCATCATTGCTTGTGCAGGAGGGGGAAGTAATGCGATCGGTGCTTTTGCTCATTATCTCGATGAAGAAAATGTCCGTTTAATTGGTGTAGAACCGATTGAAGCCCCAAGTATTTCGCAAGGTGTCCCGGCAGTATTGCATGGATTCAAAAGTTTGACGTTAGTGGATGAACAAGGAGAACCAAAACCAACATTCTCTATAGCTGCAGGTTTGGATTACCCGAGCGTGGGGCCCGAGCATAGTTTTTTGAAAGAAAGCGGACGAGCGGAGTATGTGACGGTAAAAGGGGAAGAAGCTCTGGAGGCTTTTCAGGTATTATCCAAAACAGAAGGAATCATTCCAGCTCTCGAAAGCTCACATGCCCTAGCTCACGCCATGAAGCTCGCAAAAGAGTTAACAAGGGCTGATATACTGATCGTTAATTTATCAGGCAGGGGAGACAAAGATGTCGAGCAAGTATTCAACATGTTAGAAAAATAGTCCGAAATTAAAAGCCTCCCTGGAGATGGGAGGCTTTTAGTTTATAAAATAACTGGATCAAACTTGGGCTACCTACCTCTGAATACATATCTTTCACCAAGTCAAAACTGAAAGAGAAAATCAATCGCTGTCTCAATTTACCAACCAAATGGTCTGATGGCGGCAACAGTTGATCTCGCTTAATCGAATCATGATTAGAAAGCATCCTTATCACCTCAAGATTTAGTCCTACTATTTGAAAACAAAAAAGATTGTAGGCAAAAGGAGTACTATCTAAATGTTAAAACAAAGTTGAATGGAGCGGGTGTTCGAGACTCCTGCGGGGAAAACGTGTCCAAGGGAGACCCCGCAGGCGCAAAGGCGCCGAGGAGGCTTCCGGATCGTCCGCGGAAAGCGAGTGCCTAGAGTGGAAATCAACGGTCAAATTGTAAAAACTAAAAAAACTGTAGACAAACTCAATTATTATCGAGTTTGTCTACAGTTTAAAAGCCTCCTTGGAAATGGGAGGCTTTTTCTATAACTAATTATTCCCTGTAATGGGCTGGTCGACCCCATTGACATCAAGGACATTGCTACCGTTCAGGCCATTGGCCGTAAAAACGATTGCAGCCGTGTTCCCTGAGCCGGATCCGCTAACGGATTTGGAGGAAGACTTAGGGGAAATGACTGCGCAATCACCGAATAACAGGTTTCCTTGCGCGACATTAAATACTTGAACCGGGCCGATAATGGCGGGCATATGAACCCCTCCTTTAAAAGTTTAAGTGTTGTTGGTCGAATCTTCGATTGGCGTCTCTTCGTTTTCTTTAGGAATCTCCCGAATATGTTTCACTCTTGATTCCATGCGTGCATGGCCTACGTTCCCCACACCAACCACAGATGAGGATGATACCCCGATTATATTGATATTGCCGACCCGTATGAAGGGATTCGGATTTGAAAAACTTGATATGACTGGTTCGTTCAATCTTGGGATATAAAATGGTCTCTTAAAAATGTCATAGTCTTCGAAATGAATATCGACTGAGTGGAAAGTTTCACTTTTCTTTTGAACGGCTAAAGCCAGGGAATTCCCGTCAATATATGAGGTATCCCCGATTTGCATGGCGGAGCTGAATGATACCGTGTCGGAAAATATAGATTTTACTTTTGATATTCTTGAAAACATGTTTTTTATCCTTCTGGTGTAAGCGGTACGGATGGCCCGATGATCAGGGATTCCGGTGGGGTATCGAATGCTGAGGATAGTTGGACCGTTTGTACATCCCCTATGAGAAATAAAGCAGAGCTTGCTACACCGGTAATTTTGATATCTCCTACACAAAGCTGATGATTGGTTACATTAAACTCCATTTGGATTTCCTCCTGTCTCGGCTTGTGAATGGGTAATGAATTGTAATAATGCAGTTTGAATATCGGATTTCACCTTTTCCCTGATCTTTTCCTTGATATTCTCCCTTTGCTGCGGAGCACGTTCCGCGTAAGAAAGATTATCGAAATACATATTGATGCGTTGATGAAGCTGGCGTTCGACATCTTGCTTAATGAAGTCATGATATGAGGGTTCCAATGATGTTTTCAGTTGGTTTTCAGCATCGGTGATCATATTTTCCAAGTCTGAAAGGATATCGTTGTGAATTTCCTGGACGACGATTTCCCTGCCTGGAAATAGGTTAGGGGCAGGCTGAACAGGTTGGTTGTTGACGGCAAATTCATCTATGTTGTTAAGGTCAGTTGGATTTAAACCGATATTCAATGTTCCATCTAGAGATTCGACTTTTAACTGATCGAATTTATATTCAATTTTATCTACATGGATTGGCGGTTTATTTTTCAGCTCGGCAAGTTCATCTGTCAGGCGTTTGAGTTCGTGTTCAAGTTTCATGATCCGTTTATCCTGGGCTTCAAGAAAACGCTGCATTTGTATGGAATATGAATATAGATCCTGATTCACGATTCAACACCTCACCTTCACAATAAGTTAATTTCATATATGACAGTATATGAAAAAGTTGGATGTAGGTGAATGCCTATGAACTAGGAGGATGTAAATGGGACGAAACTGGGTAATGGGATTACATCAGCTTCAATTTCGGGAGCTGGCTCTGTGAATCCACCGGTATTGGCTAATGTGGAATATGGTTTAATCACTCCGGCACTTCCTATTTGAAAAACGGATGAATTGGCGATGCTTTCAATTTTTATCATATTGATTTGTATGGTCTGGTGAATATTGAAGATCATGCTGACTCCTTTCTTAAAAACATTAGAGATTTAAGACCAGTGGCTGATCAACACCATCAGTATCATTTGTATTTGTGGTGCTATAGGCATTATAAAGGGATATGGATTCACCCGTATTAAACGAGCCAGCACCTGCAAACGTTTTTGAAGTGGCATATGGACTAATTTTAAAGACGTCGCCAATATGGACAATTCCACTGCTACCGACGTTGATGACTTGAACGACTCCTACGATGGCCGGCAAGAAAATCACCCTTTTTTTATTCTGGTTTTCCCCATGTATCTCAGGCCATGAGCCTATCACTGAAGGGAGTTTCACTGTATTGTATGTTGGCTCATGATTGATGTGATTCATCTGCCTATTAATATATTGTTATATAACAACAGTTGGTATTATTGGAATGTTGGTAACAGATATGGTAATATAATGCTAATTCGGAATTTTCAAATAAAGATAGAGGTGAGGAAATGAATGTACCATTAGTATTATCGCATTTCTTAGATCGAGCAGCCTTACTATATGGAGATAAGAAAGCCATCATTGGAGATGACAAGGTTTTAACATACTTAGAGCTGAATGGCCGTGTAAACCAGCTTTCAAATGGTTTAAGGGATATCGGTGTCAAAAAGGGTGATAAGGTGGCATATTTGGCACCTAACTCAATTGAAATGCTTGAAGGATTTTATGGGGTATTTCAACTTGGTGCTGTAATCGTTCCCTTGAATATTCGTTTGAAGCCTTCAGATTATGTTTTCATTTTGAACCATAGCGAGTCCAAGGTCCTTTTCGTAGATCAGGAATTGTATCATCTAATTTCCCCTGTCAAGGACGAACTTGAATCGGTGGAGCACATAATCGTTCATTATAAGGATGAGGAGATAAATGAAACCGATTACAGCCATTGGCTGGAACGTTATGATAACAAGTGTTTTAACCGGGAGTCAGTGGATGAAAATGATGTTTCGAGCCTTCTTTATACGAGCGGGACCACAGGAAATCCCAAAGGGGTGATGCTGACTCACCGCAACAACTATTTACATGCCCTGGGTGCGATGCATCATTTCAGGGTCAATGACCGCGATACATATTTGCACGTACTGCCGATGTTCCACGTGAATGGGTGGGGGGCGCCATTTTATTATACGGCAAATGGTGCCACTCAAGTTTGTTTGAGGAAAACCAGCCCAGAAATGATATTTGATGCACTGCAAAAGCATAAGGTTTCCATCATGCATATGGCACCGACGGTTCTGAATTCACTGTTCCAATATTATGAACGGAATGTTACGAATATCGAGCAGGATATCCGAATCGTCGTTGCAGGCTCCGCTCCGCCTCCTGCATTCGTTACAAGGGTGGAAAAAGAGTTAGGCTGGGAGTTCATTCAAATTTACGGAATGACAGAATCAACACCTGTCAGTCTGATATCGCTGATTCGTTCTGAATTCGATGATCTTCCGGAAAAAGAAAAATACAGAATGAAGGCGAAAGCCGGATATCCCATCATAGGCAGTGAGGTAAAGGTTATCCATGACGATGGTGAGGAAGTTGCCCATGATGGCGTGGATATCGGCGAGCTTATCGTCCGCAGCCATGGGGTGATGTTAGGTTATTGGAAAAATGAAGAAGCGACCAGCCAGACACTGATAAATGGATGGCTGCATACAGGGGATATGGCCACAATCGATGAAAACGGGAATGTGGATATAGTAGACCGCAAAAAGGATATAATCATTAGTGGCGGAGAAAATATCTCTTCAATAGAAGTGGAAGGAATACTCTACGAACATCCGGACATTCTTGAAGCGGCGGTCATTGCCGTTCCGCATGAAAAGTGGGGAGAGACACCGCATGCCTTCATCGTGCCAAAAATGGGCGTGGAATTAACGGTGGATGATATAAAGGCCTTCACACGGGAAAAATTAGCTCATTTTAAATCAGTTACCAGTGTGTCGTTCGTCGATGAGCTTCCAAAAACGGCATCGGGGAAAATACAAAAAATCCATCTCCGTAATGATTATTGGGAATTTAAGGGGAAAACAGGCAGATTCGTTAATTGAAGCTCGCTAACGCTGTTCAGAAATGAACAGCATTTTTTTGTTGCCGTTTAAATTCAGTTTCATATTAAGCTATGCAGATATCGATCCTGATGAAAGGAGGATCGAGGTGAACACTGATATGTAAGCCGCTAACTAAAGCCATTGTTGGATAAGGGAAGGTCAATCAGGAACACTGGAATTTGTTTTGAAAAAAAGCTTCTTGTTTAACGATAAAGTGTTACTATTATAAAATATTTCAAATTATTATAATTTTTCTTTTTTCATTATGTTGATTTTAACAGTTTTGGATTGTGGGGGAGATCATTGAAACGTATTCATTATAGCTGGGTTATTTTAATCATAACATTCTTCTCGATTATTGTAGCCGGAATCGTTAGGTCATCATCGGGAGTATTCATCGTACCATTTGAAAATGAATTCGGGTGGGACCGGTCCGTCATTTCTTTAGCCTTTGCCATAAGTCTTTTTCTTTATGGATTATCGGGTCCATTCATGGCCGCACTAATTGAAGTGCTTGGATTGAAGAAAATGATGGTATCGGCCATGTCCACTTTATTGGCAGGGATTCTCCTCACTTTTTTCATGCAGCATGAGTGGCAGCTCATTTTAATTTGGGGAATTATCATTGGATTGGGTTCTGGAGTGTTTTTAACGGTATTGAGCCCATATGTGGCAAATCGTTGGTTCGAGAAGAGGCGGGGGCTGGCGGTCGGGATACTGACGGCAAGTACGGCCACGGGCCAGCTCATTTTACTTCCGGTTTTAGCCATCATCATTGAGAGTTATTCGTGGAGATGGGCGATTGGATTAATTTTGGTCCTTAGCTTGATCATGCTGGCAATCATCCTTTTATTCATGAAAAACAATCCGAAGGAAGTCGGGACTCTTCCATATGGATTGGAAGAGGAAAAGCAGGAGACTGTTACAGTCCAAAATAAGAATCCCATCGCCATGGCTTTTCAGTCGTTGATTGAAGCAGTGAGAGTGAAGGAATTCTGGTTATTGGCAGGTAGCTTTTTTATATGCGGACTTTCAACGAGCGGGTTGATCGGGACACATTTCATTTCTTACTGCATTAGTTTTGGTTTACCGGTTGTGACGGCAGCATCTCTGCTATCTTTCATGGGAATCTTTGATTTGATTGGTACGACTGTATCCGGATGGCTATCAGATCGTTTTGATAACCGTTGGCTGTTGTTTTGGTATTACGCTCTAAGGGGTGCTTCCCTCGTATTACTTCCTTTTGCATTAAATGAAGGTTCTATCGGTCTATTGATTATCTTTTCCGTTTTCTATGGCTTGGATTGGATAGCGACCGTTCCTCCGACCATAAGCATTTCAAGGCAAGTATTTGGCATGGAGAAAAGCGGGATCGTATACGGGTGGATATTCGCGGCCCATCAGGTGGGTGCAGCAGTGGCGGCGTACGGTGGAGGGCTTATCTTCAAAATATTCAACTCCTATACTTGGGCATTCTTCCTTGCAGGAATCTTTTGCTTATTGGGCAGCTTGTTTGTCATACTGATAAAAAAGCACAAAGCGGTCACGAAAGTTAAAGGTGATGCAATGGAGATATAGAAAAGATGTTAAATCTGTATGAATGAAAGAGGGTGTACCTATGAAGGGCGCAATGGTACCATTGCAGGAAAGTAAACGGATCGTAAGCATCGATATTTTACGTGGATTAGCCATTTTAGGGATATTTTTAGTGAATATGCCTTCTTTCCACTCCCCGCTCTTGTACATAGATGGTGCCGAGCGGTGGGCAGGAGGATGGGATGGGATATTGTACAGATTCAGTGATATAGTCGCACAGGCCAGCTTTTATCCGTTATTTGCCTTTCTGTTCGGTTTCGGGGCAATCATTTTGGCAGTAAGGAGTGAAGAAAAGGGTATTTCATTTCCGTTACTATATATGAAAAGGCTAAGTTTCCTGCTAGTACTTGGCTGCATTCATGCTTTCTTCATCTGGCATGGGGACATCCTCATTAATTATGCTGTATTTGGGTTTGCACTTTTGTTTTTTTATAAGATGAAGGGCCGGAATTTAATTCTGCTTGGCTCGGTTTGTTATGTCCTGCCTTTTGCAATATTGGGTTCTCTATTTCTTATAATGGGCACTTTTGATAGTGAAGGGATGGCGATCACGACTGATTCGGCGATGATGAAACAGTCTTTGGAAGTTTATCAATCTGGTACATTTACGGAACTGATGAGTCAAAGGGCGTTGGATTGGTATATGGTGAACAACCCTTTAAATGCCATTATCCTTTTTTTATCGATTTTTCCGTTTTTTTTAATGGGAGCAGGCGTGGCAAAACAAGGCTTTCTCCAAAATCCAACCCAATATAAACGACAATTGAAAGCGATATCGATCGTAAGCTTGCTATTGGGCATGTCAATTAAGATGCTGCCATATGTAACGGTATACCATTTTGGAACGATATTCGTCCAGGATTATTTGGGAGGACCGTTACTTACGATTTTTTATATCACGGCAATCACGCTTTTGGCGGAACGGGCAGGGGCTTCCCGCCTGTTACATCCGCTTTCGTATATCGGAAGGATGTCGATGAGCAATTACTTGTTCCAATCTATGGTATGTACGGGCATTTTTTATTCATATGGCCTTGGTTTATATGGATCAGTCTCATATACGACAGGATTTGTTTTTCTAATAGCCCTGTTTTGCCTGCAAATCCTGCTTTCCTTATTGTGGATGGGCCTTTATGAATACGGACCGGTTGAATATATATGGCGTTTTTTTACGTATGGTAAAAAGCCGGTCATGCGCAGGTAGGGACCAGTTAAGAAGAAATGTAAATGATGTTCATTAAATTGTTGGTTTTACCCATTCAGGTGGATACTTAGCTTTGTTTTTTTGTAAAAGCCTATGATATGATGAAATGGAAACTGAACGAGGGGGCAAAAAAATGACTACACATATGCATATTACAGCTTGGGTTATCGGAATCATTCTTTTCTTTGTCACATATTCGATGCTTAAAGGTGCAAACCCGAAAGCGAAAATGCTACATATGATAACACGGTTGTTCTATCTATTGATTTTCCTTACTGGCGGCATGCTGATCACTGATTTTGGTGCTTACGCAGTAAAAATGATTGTTGGAATCATCGTGATTGCGGCGATGGAAATGGTGCTGGTCCGTACGAAAAAAAGAAAAAGCACAGGTGCCATGTGGATATTGTTCATCGTAGCGCTTGTATTCGTCCTTTATTTAGGACTTTCACTGCCACAAGGAATGGACTTTTTTTAATACAGAATTAAAGACGGGTAAATGAGGAAATCTCATTTACCCGTTTTCTTTTACCCGTTATTGTGAATTCACTTTCTCAATGACGATCCTTTTTCCGGTGTTCAGGGTGAATTCAAAACGATCATGATCCTTTTTCCCGTAAGAAAAATGGTGCTGAACGAGACAAATTTGGCTCTCGTTATCAAAGGTGAAGAAATTCACGCCGGACTGGTTTGGGACGGCCCTTAAAAAAGTGAGCTGGTTATAGCTATATATACAATCATAAATAGAAAAATCAAGTGAATTCAATGTCGTTACAAATTGGAAAAAGGAATCATCGTTCAATTCTTCCAATAAACGTTCAAAAGAGTAGAGCAGTTTTTTGCGTATCCGAATGGGCTCATTTTCCCTTAAGAAGGTGATTTCCCGATGAAGCAGGATCTTTCCCTCTTCTTCAATTACTCCTTGCTGCCAGCGCCCGCCCCTGTACACTTCGATGATGCTGTCAACGTGGTCTTCAATGGAGCAGGCCTCATCTGTTTCATCATCGAAAAAAATCCATTGTTGATTGATATTTTCCACTGTTCCTTCGGTAAAAGCTCTTGTTTGCCTATTCATTAACTTAGTTCGTTGTTGCTGACTCATACATATACCTCCAATAGTGGAATCCTCACCTACTTTTTAGTCAAAATCCAATGAAAATATAACTGTATATTTTAAAATATTATGGACAAATAACCATCTTTCCGTCTTTGCATAGGCTATGTTTAACACGGGATGCTTTGCTCAACAATTCATTAACGACGCCGGGCGTTGTTGGCAGGTGGCCCTACGGAATGATGCTGAGCGATACTTAGGGACTGTAAATCTTTTTAAGACAGGGAGCCAATATATTTTTGATAGTCCGGATAGAAAGGATGAAGTGTAAAATGTGTGGGATAACAGGCTGGGTGCATTTTCAAAAAGATTTACGGACAAAAACGAAAACGCTGGAAAACATGACAAAAACGTTGGCAAAGCGGGGGCCTGACGAAGATAATGTTTGGAGCGAAGCCCATGTTGCCTTTGGTCATAAACGGTTAACGGTTGTCGATGCGGAAGGCGGAAAACAGCCGATGACGAAAAATCATGAAAACGGCAGATATACGCTTTGTTATAATGGTGAGCTATATAACACCGAGGATATTCGTAAACAGCTATTATTAAAAGGATATTCCTTTAACGGTCATTCTGATACAGAAGTTTTGCTAACTTCTTATATAGAATGGAAAGAAAAATGCATTGACTTGTTCAATGGGATTTTTGCGTTTGCGATTTGGGATGAAAAGGAACAGAAATTATTCGTCGGAAGAGATCGCATGGGGGTAAAACCATTCTTTTATGCGGAAAGGGACGGCGGGTTCATTTTCGGATCGGAGCTGAAGGCGATTCTGGCCCATCCGGATGTTAAAACGGAGATTGACCGCGAAGGGTTGTCTGAAGTTTTTGGTGTTGGTCCATCCCGGAAGCCAGGTTCAGGCGTATTTCATGATATCCAGGAATTAAGGCCCGCCCATGCGCTTACTTTATCAAGGAAAGGCCTCCGGATTTGGAGATATTGGAATGTGAAAAGCGAAGAACATCGGGATACGCTTGATGAGACGGCCGAGAGGGTTCGCTTCCTTGTCGAAGATGCAGTGACGCGGCAACTTGTATCTGATGTTCCGCTTTGTACCTTCTTATCAGGAGGGCTTGACTCAAGCGCAATTACGGCCATTGCTGCAAATGCCTATCAAAAAGAAGGGAAAGGCCAGCTTCATACGTATTCCATTGATTATGAGGATAATGAGCGTTATTTCAAGGCAAATGATTTTCAGCCAAACTCCGATGGGTATTGGATTAAAAAGATGTCGGATAGTTTTAACACGGTTCACCATTCATCGGTCATCTCTCAAGAGCAGCTGACAAATTATTTAACGGAAGCTGTCCTTGTAAGGGACCTCCCAGGCATGGCGGATGTCGATTCTTCTTTACTTTGGTTTTGTAAGGAAATCAAGCGGGATTTTGTCGTTGGCCTGTCCGGCGAATGTGCGGACGAAATTTTTGGAGGTTATCCTTGGTTTCACCGTGAGGATGATTTGAATCGTGCTGGTTTTCCATGGATGAGATCTACGGATGAGCGGGTATCTTTATTGAAAACGGGATGGCGCGAGAAATTGAAGCTGGAGGAATATGCCCAGGAAGCTTATTTGGCCACCCTTGCCGAAACGCCTAAATTGGAAGGGGAAAGCGGTATAGCGGCAAAGCGGAGAGAGCTTTTCTATGTGAATTTATTATGGTTCATGACGACGCTCCTTGACCGGAAGGATCGGATGAGTATGGGGGCAAGTCTAGAGGTGCGCGTGCCATTTGCCGATCATCGCCTTGTTGAATATGCATGGAACATTCCTTGGGAAATGAAAATGGAAGGCAACCGTGAAAAGGGTATTCTTAGGAAGGCTTTGGAGGGGCTATTACCGGATGAAGTATTGTATCGTAAAAAAAGTCCATATCCAAAAACCCATAACCCTATATATACAGACAGTGTGCAGGCGTGGTTGAAAGACTTACTGACGGATAATAATTCGATCCTGCATGAATTTTTCGATAAACAGAAGCTAACCGATATAGTAGATTCCAAGGGTGCGGCTTTTAAAGTGCCATGGTTCGGCCAATTGATGTCAGGGCCACAATTGCTCGCGCATTTGGCACAGACCCATGTATGGTTCAAAGAATATGATATCCAAATAATCGAGTGAAAAAAACGGGGCGGATGATTATCAACGCCCCGTTTCCATTTGCCTAATGATTGATTGCGAGAATTTTATATTGATAACCACCCAATTCAAATTTGCCAACTTGTGTGGTTTCCTTCGTCCTTAAATCCGTTAGTGTACGTCCTTTCAAATCAACAGGAAGGGTAAAGGATTGCTTGACATCGGTCGGATTGATGAGGATCACGACAGAACGTTTTTCATTATACTTTTGGTAAGCCACGATATTTTCATTTCCGGCTGTATCAAGGAATTTAAACTCCCCGTCATTGGCAAGTAACCTTTCTTCTTTTCGCAAGCGGATCAATGCCTTAATTTCATTGAGTAGCTCGGTGTTTTGTTTTTCTTCTTCCCAGACCATGCATTTTCGGCATCCTGGATCCATGCCGCCGGTTAAGCCGATTTCATCTCCATAATAAATACAAGGGCTGCCATTGAATGTCAGCAGGATTGCGTGAATGAGCTTGGCTCTAGCTAGATCTTCCCCGCAATCCGTGAAAATCCGCGGTGTATCATGGCTTCCAAGAAGGTTGAATGTCACGTCAAAAACATTGGTAGGATAACTGTGATAGATGGCTGTCATTTCTTCAGTGAACTCGCGTGCATTGATGGTTTGTGAGGCGACCAGGCGAAAGACTTGGTTGGTGAAAGGGTAATTCATGACGGCATCGAACTGATCACCGCGAAGCCATGGCATGGAGTCATGCCAAATTTCCCCAAGAACATAAAGGTCAGGCTTTATATTTTTCACCGTTGTTCGAAATTCACGCCAGAATGGCTGATCGACTTCATTTGCGACATCGAGCCGCCAGGCGTCTATATCGAACTCCTTGATCCAATAAGCCGAGACTTCGAGCAGATATTCTTTCACCTCCGGATTTGCCGTATTCAATTTTGGCATCGATTCAAAAAAACCGAATGTTTCATAATTGGGCCTTTCCCCTCCCTTAAGAGGGAAGCTGTGAGGGTGGAACCAATCCTTATATTTCGATTTCTCCCCTTTTTCGAGTAAATCCTGGAAAGGGGGGAAATAGTAGCCGCYATGGTTAAAAACGGCATCCAGCATGACCCGTATATTCCGTTTATGGCATTCGGCTATTAGTGTTTTCAATGTTTCCTTCGTTCCGAATTGCGGATCGATACTCCGATAATCAATCGTATCGTATTTATGATTGGAGTAGGCATGGAAGATTGGCGTGAAATAAATTCCGTTGATGCCAAGATTCTCAAGATAATCCAAATGTTCAATGATTCCTTCGAAGTCCCCGCCAAAAAAATTATCCACCGCCGGTTCTTCACTTCCCCAGGGTTTCACACCTTCGGGGTCGTTGGCGGGGTTTCCGTTTGCGAATCGTTCAGGGAAAATTTGGTACCAAATTGTATCTTTGACCCATTCCGGTGCCCCGAAAACTTCATTTTGATGGAGATAGGGAATCGCAAAATAGCATCCGGGATCTCGGGGAGGCTCTTTGAAGAAGCCCTTTTCCGTGTAAATGGAGCATTCTTCTTCTGCCGATACTTTGAACCCATATCGAATTCTTCGGTAGGGAGGCTTCACATAGATATGCCAATAATCATAACGGGTATCGCTGCCCGACAGACTCATGGGAAGTTCCTCGTACTGCCATTGACCATTATTTGAAATGTAGGGATCCCCAAAAATCAATCCAACTAAGGAGATATCTTGTTTTTTCGTACGTAAGCGGATATGTAGGGTTTCAGTGTTGATAGGATAGCCGTAATTGTCATTAGGTCTATGGTGTATGGATGAAAATTCCATGAAAACCACTCCGATTCTATAAGTTTTGGGACTGTGAAAAAGGAAACTTCCGGCTGTTACGAGGAGGGTCTCTATGAAGTGGTACTAAGCCAGGTAAAGTGCTTTTTCATTTTGGTTATATACCCAATTTCAATTGAAAGAAGCACTTATTAACTAAAAAATAACAAAAATTGTTCATCACTACAAGGAAATAAATACGCCAAGGAAAATGTTGTAAAAATCAAAGCCGTTCATATAATGATAACAATAGCTTTGGTATCGCTTTCATCAGTTGGCTTTATTTGAAGTACTGAACTGAAAAACAGTATTATTTGGTGCTTTTGGACATGATAGAATAAACATTGCAAAAAGGAGAATGAAAGTGAAGAAGCTGATTTTTCATTTGTTCATGTCCATATTATTGATTGTTAGTGTAAGTGCTTGCGGATCCAGTTCAGATTTAGAAAATAAAGCAGTGAAAGAAAATAAGAAAAAAGAAGACGAAGCCAGCAATGAAGCGAAGCCGGAAAAACTGATCATTTGGGAGGAAGAGGGTAAAGCGGAGGCCCTAAAGCCGGTGATTGAAGCCTTTGAAAATGAATATGGAATCAAAGTTGAGCATGAAGAGCTTGAAATGGCTACCGAGATGTATGAACGACTTCGTCGAGATGGGCCAATCGGAAATGGAAAGGCACCGGATGTCGTAACTTTTTCCCATGAAAAGGTCGGGCAAATCGTGAAGGAAGGCTTAATTCAGGAAGTGAAGGTGAAAGATGAGGTATTGAATGCATTCATTGAACCTTCAATTAGGGGGGAGATATATCAAGATAAGGTTTTTGGATTGCCAAAGTCCGTAACCACCTCCGTCTTCATTTATAATAAAAAATTGATGGCTAAAGCTCCTGAGACGATGAATGACCTTTATAAAATGACGAAGGAATTAAGAAAGCGTAACGTGCATGGTTACTATGCCAAGTGGAATGATTTCCATGATTCGTATGGAGTAATGGCTGGAATGGGAGGTTATATATTTAAAGATAAGAATGGAAAGTTAGACCCTTCCGACATTGGTTTGAATAATAAGGGTTCCATAAAAGGGGCTGGGTACATCCAAAAATGGTATAGGGCGGGTTTGATTCCTAAAGGCGGYAAGGCAGGAATCGAGAAGTTGTTTTTACAAGGTAAATTGGCTTCCATCATGAGTGACGGGAACTCATTTACCGAGCGAAAGGATACAGGAATTGCCCCCATGCCAGAATTGCCCAATGGTCAGCCAATGAAAACGTTCATGGAAATCAAAGGCTGGCATGTAACAGCATTCACAAAACACCCTTATTGGTCTACGAAGTTAGTTGAATATTTGACTAATGATGATAATGCAATGAAGCGTTTCGATTTAACAGGGGAAATCCCACCTAATAAATCAATTAAACACAATGCCGCAATCAAAGAAAATGAAAGGGCACAAGCCTTAAGCATACAATTACAATACGCCGAACCCGTGCCGAATATTCCGGAAATGAATAAAGTATGGGGACCGATGAATTCAGCCATGGATGAAATGACCACTCAAAAAGCAAAACCAAAAAGGGCTTTGGATAAAGCGGTCAAGAAGATAAAAAAAGAACGTTAACCGTGTTCGGCTCTTTTCCAATTCAGTAACCATATCCAGTATCCCCAGTTTGTCCCTTAAGTGTAAAGTTTTTTATAAATTGGATTTGACGTTAAGGGGTCAAAAGGCTAATCTTAAAGGCGTAAAGAGATAGCTAGGAGGAGAACGGATATGAGAAAAAGAGCGTTATCACTCGCTTTAATTCCGCTGCTTCTTTTTTACGCCATTCCAGTAGGAGCAGCTGAAAAAGAACAACGAACTTGGAAGGATGAAATCGTATATTCATTATTGGTCGACAGATTTTTCGATGGGGATACCCAAAATAATGGAGATGCGAACGTGAATGATCCTTCCACGTTTAATGGCGGGGATTTCGAAGGTGTCACGAAGAAACTGAATTATTTAAAAGATATGGGTTATACCGCTATCATCCTTTCACCGATTTTCGCTAATGATGCAAATGGTTATCATGGCGATTGGGTGGCCGATTTTTATAAAACGGATAAACACTATGGGACAATGGAAGAGTTTAAAAAACTCGTGAATGAGGCACATAAACGCGATATGAAGGTGATCATTGATTTTCAAGCAAATAATGTGGGGCCTGAATCCGCGTGGCTGACCGATCCAAAAAAACAAGATTGGTTCCATGAAGAAAAAAAGATTTCCAAGGACGGTAGCCAAACGGATTTGGAAACAGGGTGGGTTGATGGTCTTCCCGATTTGAATCAAGATAATGAGGAAACAAGGAAATATTTACTTGATGCTGCCAAATGGTGGATAACGGAAACCGATATTGATGGATACCGTATAAATAAAGTCCAATACGTAGCAAAAGATTTTTGGAAGGAATTTGTGGATGCAGTCAAATCTGAAAAATCAAATTTCTATACAATCGGCGATGTTCAAGGTGATGCGAAATTGATCTCAAGCTACAAGGAGACGGGCATCGATGCTTTTATGGCTTATCCGCAGAATGCTGAGCTACGTGAAGCATATGCTGCGCCCGATAAGGAATTGAAACCTGTTTTTAATGCGTTTGCAAAAAGCGAAGATGAATTAGGGGGCAATGCCCATCAGGCATTGTTCATGGACACACAGGAAATGCCCCGTTTTACAAAGGATGCAGCCGATCATAACGAAAATCCAGGCTCCAGATGGAGAATGGCTCTGTCGTATCTTTATACGATGCCAGGGGTGCCTATCGTATTTTATGGATCGGAAATTGCCTTAAATGGCGATATTGCCCCGGATAATCATAAGTTGATGAATTTTAAGACAGAACAGGAATTGGTGGAATATATAACAAAGCTTTCTGATCTCAGAGACATGTACCCAGCATTGGTAAAAGGGGATATGGAGCTTTTATATGAAGAAGGCGGAGCTTCCGTATTCAAGCGTGTGTATGGTGATGAAACGATCGTCGTCGCCATGAACAATACGACTGAAACTCAAACGATAAACCTTGCTGATAAGGAACTTGAAAGTAATAAAGAGTTGAGAGGTATGCTGAATGGGGATCTGGTCCGCAGTAAGGACAACAGCTACTCTATCGTAATCGACAGGGAGACGACAGAAGTCTATACGCTGTCACCTAAGTCGATTATTAATATTCCTTACCTGTTAGTCATAGGATTGGTTCTTCTCATTTTTGGTATATTCATTGCTTTGGTTATTAAACGTTCAAAACGGAATCAACCAAAATAATCATATACCTCTCGAATGTCGGTAGCCGCCAAACATTGTCCCTAAGGCTTTGTGGAAAACAGGATCGGGAGGTTACAGCATGAATAAGACCTGGTGGAAAGAAGCGGTTTGCTATCAAATTTACCCGCGCAGTTTCATGGATAGTAATGGTGATGGGGTCGGAGACATAAAAGGTTTGATTTCAAAGCTCGACTATCTGCAGGAATTAGGGATAGACGTCATTTGGATTTGTCCTTTTTATAAATCGCCCAATGCGGATAATGGCTACGATATTAGTGATTATCAAGCAGTTTCCGATGAATTCGGTTCAATCGAAGATATTGATCTGTTATTGAAAGATGTTCATGGGCGTGGGATGAAGGTGATACTCGACCTTGTTTTGAATCATACAAGTGATGAGCACCCCTGGTTCGTCGAGTCACGTTCTTCCCGCGATAATCCGAAACGGGATTGGTATATTTGGAGGGATGGTCAGGATGGCCGTGAGCCTAATAATTGGGAAAGCATCTTTTCCGGAAGTGCCTGGAAGTTCGATGAAAGGACCAATCAATACTATTTACATCTATTTGCCGAAAAGCAGCCGGACTTAAACTGGAAAAACACTGATGTGCGAAAGGCATTATATGAAATGGTCAATTGGTGGCTCGATAAGGGAATCGATGGCTTCCGGATTGATGCGATCACGCATATTCATAAGCGTGAAGGCCTTCCTGATATGCCCAATCCTTATTGGCATCAGTATGTACCTGCTTTTGAAATGCATACGAATCAGGACGGGATTCTGGATTACCTTCAGGAGTTGAAAGAAGAGACTTTCTCTAAGTATGATATCATGACGGTCGGTGAGGCCAATGGCGTCAGGATAGAGCAGGCGGAAGAATGGGTCGGGGAATCGAATGGGAAGTTCAATATGATCTTTCAATTTGAACATCTTGGTCTATGGAATAGGGGACAGAATCACGCTGTTGATGTTCAAGGGTTAAAGCGAACGATGACGAAATGGCAAAAGGGGCTGAAAAACAAAGGATGGAATGCTTTGTTTTTTGAAAATCATGACCAGCCGAGAAGTGTATCCACCTGGGGAAATGATCATCAATATTGGTTGGAAAGCGCAAAAATGATTGGGGCCCTTTACTTTTTCATGCAAGGGACACCTTTTATTTATCAAGGTCAGGAAATTGGCATGACAAATGTCCAATTTGATTCGATTGATGATTATGATGATGTCGGAATGAAAAACTTTTATAGGATAGAGACCTCGAAAGGGCGGCCACATGATGAGATCATGAACATTATATGGCATAGCGGCCGTGATAATTCACGAACACCGATGCAATGGAATGAGCTTGAAAATGGCGGATTCACTCATGGAACCCCTTGGATGAGGGTTAATCCAAATTATCGCGCCATTAATGTAGAACAGCAGAAAAATGACCCGTCATCCATTTATCATTTTTATAAAAAGATGATTGAACTTCGAAAAAAACATCAGGTCCTTGTTTATGGGGAATATGAGTTATTATGGGAAGATCACCCTGAACTTTATATTTATACAAGAAGTATGAATGAAAATTCAGTCATGGTAGTATGTAACTTTAGTATGAATCACCATCAAATCGACCTTTCTTATTGGGGGGGAATGGAACTCTTGCTGGCTAATTATGAGGATTGTCCTGAGGTGCCCCTTATTGATTTACGTCCATATGAAACGAGGATTTATCGTTATTGATTCTATGGACTTGATTGGGAATTAGCCTAAAACCTATGTAGTTAGTCGTCTGACTTCTTAATTTCCAATAGACCTGTCTTTTTTCAAGAAGCTGATCATCCATCAGCTTCTTTTTGAATTTTAAACTTAGGTTAAAAAACGGAAAAGTGAGTATTTTCTGAAAAATTAAACGAACATTAAAAAAAGTATGGATATAACTATTGAACTGAGTGTATTATGAATACATACAAAATGTATAAATATAAAACGAATATTAGAGAAGTGTTTATTGGTATTCACCTTTTTTTTAATGAAGTCAATAAAGGCTTAGAAAGGAGAGGGGAAATGCATGGCCATCACAATAAAAGATGTGGCACAGCTAGCGAATGTTGCTCCTTCAACAGTTTCTCGAGTGATTGCAAATAATCCTCGGATAAGTGAAAAAACAAAGGTAAGGGTACGTAAGGCGATGACTAAATTAGGATACCATCCAAACTTCATTGCACGTAGTCTTGCCAATCAATCGACCAGGATCATTGGCTTGGTAATGCCAAGTTCGTCAAATGATTATTATCAAAATCCCTTTTTTCCTACGATCCTCCAGGGTCTAAGTGAGGGGGCTCAGGAAAATCATTATTCCCTGTTGTTAAGCACGGGAAAAACAGAAGATGAAATCTACGAAGGAGTAGTGAATATGGTGCAGGGGGGGATGGTGGATGGAATAATCCTGATGTATTCAAGGATGAACGATCACATTCTGACCTATTTGAGGGAAAGGGATTTTCCATTTGTGATCATTGGGAAACCCTATGATTACATCGAGGAGATAACATATGTTGATAACGATAATGTCTTGGCTGCCGAACAGGCAACGGATTACCTCATAAAGCTAGGACATGAAAGGGTTGGATTCATCGGAGGTGATGAATCCCTCATGATGACCATTGATCGCTTATCAGGATATGAACGGGCATTGGAGAGGGCTGGAATCGATCGAAGGATGGAATATACCCTGCATGAAGATTTTTTGCATGAAGGGGGACAAGCTGCTGCAAAAAGGTTACTATCCATCGATGAACCACCTACCGCTTTGGTGGTCAGTGATGATCTCATGGCACTTGGCATCGTGCATTCACTTCGCGAAATGGGCGTGCGCACTCCTGAAGAAATGTCAATCGTCAGCTTCAATAACGTTCTTTTCTCTGAACTGTCATTACCAGCTCTGACCTCCGTAGATATTAATATTTTTGATTTGGGATATCAGGCCGCTAAGGGCATCATTCATATGCTGCAGACTGGAGATGCTCCTGCCGGGACCATCATTCCACACCATTTCGTGGAAAGGCATTCCTGCAGATCGATCAAGCAAGGTGCAATGGCCATGACTTTTTGAACGAGAGGGCATTGCGTAAAAGCAATGCCTTTCTTATCTAGAAATGTACACTGAAACTTTTGAATGCATGTACACCCGTTCCGTGTCTGACCAAATGATTCTCTTTAAGATATTGAATGGCTGCAAGGACTTCTTCAAGGATCTTTGGTTCGAGGCCTAGTTGGTTGTGAACGCCATAGATTTTGGAGACTGCCTTGATCTTTGCGATTTTTTCTAACGAATTAACAAGGTCTTCAGGGCTTGTCGAGGGATAAAAGGCATAAACGGGAGTATCTGAATAAAGCAGGTCGCCAGTAAATAAATAACCTGTTTCATCATCCAAAATTGAAATGTGGCCAGGCGAATGACCAGGTGTATGATAAATGCTTAAACTTCGGTTTCCAAGATCAATCGTGTCCCCGTCCGATAAAAGTCTATCGGGGTACCCCTGGTATGGCTTGTATGTATCAGGATTGAATGAATCGGGTATGGGTAATGTGATATCCCGGGCCATGTTCTTTCTTATTTGTTCCAAGGGCAAACCTTCAATGCCGTTAATCAGCCAATTGGCATCATCACCATGAACATAAATCGTTTCATAATCACCGTGACCGCCAATATGATCCGCATGAACGTGTGTGGTCAGAACGATGATCGGAAGATCGGTAAGCTGGTCTGTAATCCGCTTAATCGAATCGATGCCTAATCCTGTGTCGATTAACGCAGCCCGGGTCTCACCAAGTAATAAAAAGGAATGAACTTTCTCCCAATGACCATATTCACTGATTGCAAACGTTTTTGAGTCCAATCCCTGAACGGTGAACCATGGATCTACAATATTTTTCAAAAATGACTCCACTCCTTCCCAGTCATATATTCCGCGTTATCCGGAAATATCCTGCCTGAAAGAGTAAAAAGAGTGGATTTCAATTTATGAAATCCACTGCTTTTGGAAAAAAGGTAAGGCCTTATCCGTTAACAACGGTCCCGCCGTTTACATGGATGACTTGTCCGCTGACATAGGATGAATCATCACTTGCCAAATATACATAGGTTGGTGCCAATTCCTCAGGCTGACCTGCACGGCCCATTGGAGTATCCTGTCCGAATTTGGCAACATCCTCTTCGCCGAATGAGGCAGGAATCAGCGGTGTCCAGATCGGGCCTGGAGCCACACCGTTCACTCTGATGCCATCTTTTGAAATGGAGTTCGACAGGGCTCTTGTAAATGCAAGTATTGCACCTTTAGTTGAAGAGTAATCGATTAGTTTTGGGTTGCCCTGATAGGCTGTGATAGAGGTTGTATTAATGATGCTGCTTCCTTTTTTCAGGTGCTTCAATGCAGCTTTAGTTAAGTGGAACATCGAGAAAATATTCGTGCGGAACGTTTTTTCCAATTGTTCAGCTGAAATGTCCAGGATACTTGTCTGCACATGCTGTTCTCCGGCGTTGTTGACTAGAATGTCCAAACCGCCAAATTCATCAACCGTTTTTTTGACGACTTCCTGGCAGAAGGCTTCATCACCGATATCACCGGAAATGAGTAAACATTTCTGGCCTTCTTTTTCGATCAATTCTTTTGTCGCTTTGGCATCCTCGTGTTCATCCAAGTATGCAACTGTCACATTCGCTCCTTCTTTAGCGTAGTAAATGGCAACTGATTTTCCGATTCCGCTGTCTCCTCCCGTTATGATTGCCGTTTTACCTTTTAATTTGCCGCTTCCTTTGTAGGCAGCATTAACTGAATCAGGGTTCGGTTCCATTTTTGTTTCCAATCCAGGTTGATGCTGCTGATGTTGTGGTGGAAATCCTTGTTTGTTCTGATTTTGGTTTTGAGTAGTCAAGATATAAACGCCTCCCATTTAATGATCTACGCTTTTTCTATTCCTTCTTTTAGGAAAAAGAAAACATGGAAAAAATACCCATAAAAGTTTTTGTTTATGTGTTTTAACTGAAGGGAACATGACTAGTCTTTCCATGTTCCATGAAGGCGATTCATAAGAAAAAGAGGAGGATGAGCGCTGATGGAGGCAGTTGAAACAAATGAAAAAAGGCCCACCCAAAGCAGGTGAGGCCTTCATAATTAGCGGTAATTTAAGAATTGTACATCAATGGACAGATCAGCGCCCCGAATCGCGGAAATGATTCCTTGTAAATCATCCCGGTTCTTACCGGTAACCCGGATTTGATCATCCTGGATCTGGCTTTTCACTTTAAGGCCGCTATTTTTAATGATGGTATTGATCTTTTTTGCTTGCTCCTTATCGATGCCTTGAATTAACTTGGCCCGTTGGCGAACGGTCCCGCCAGAAGCTCCTTCCAATTTTCCATAATCCAGGTTCTTGACGGGTACGTCACGTTTAATGAGTTTACTGATGAGAACATCCTTCAGCTGTTCGAGCTTATATTCATCGTCGGATACCAAAACCAAGTCTTCTTTATCAATGGTGATGCTGCTTATGCTCCCTTTAAAATCATATCGTGTCTGTATTTCCTTCATAGCCATGGTAACTGCATTCGTTACCTCTGAAAAGTCTACTTTCGAAACAATATCAAATGAATTTTCCTTTGCCATCACTTACCTCCAGCAGGGTTTATTTCCTTTATTATAGAGAAAGTATGATAGGAAGACAACTATCTAAACGATAATTAAAAAAGCGAGGGGACAAGCCCCGCGCTTCATTTATGATCCGTTTTCTTCGAATAGGAGTGCTTACCTGCAGTAAGGTTTTCCTGATAAGCGATATTTTTTTCAGCATTTCTCGCTTGGTTATCTTTTGGCCTTTTATTGTCATCGGTTGTTTTGGACATAGTGAAAACTCCCTTCCATTATCTGATCAATATATATTGTTCACAATTATGGAAGGGAGTATGTATGTTTATGATTTCTCAGGGGTATCGTTTAAGAAGAAGAGGGCAATTGTGCCAGGGCCGGCATGCGCGCCGATGACGGAGCCAATTGTATGGATCATGAAGTCGGTTGTCCCGAATTCATTTTGGATGGCTTCCTTCCATTCCAGGGCCGTTGCTTCATCATCACCATGACTGATGGCAATCGTTTGGGTAGTTAAGTTTTTGCCTCTTTCGTGCATTAATTCGATTACACGTTTGATCAATTTCTTTTTGCCGCGTATCTTTTCAAGCGGAACAAGCTTCCCATCTTCAACATGCAATAACGGTTTAATGTTTAATAAACCGCCAACAAGGGCAGATGTCTTGGAGATGCGGCCGCCACGGGCCAGATATTCAAGGTTGTCTACAGTGAATAGATGCTCCATATGCCGGGTTTGGAATTCTATGGCAGCCAGGATTTCTTCTTTAGTGGCACCGTTTGCTGCCAGATCGGCTGCTTTCTTTACAATTAAACCGACGCCCATCGAAGCGCAATTCGTATTGACGATTTCAATGTCAACGTCAGGGTACTCTTCCTTCACCTGATTAAGAATCATGACTGCCGTTTGATATGTTCCTGATAACTCGGAGGAAAAGGCGATATATATCCCTTGTTTTTTCTCTTTGGCAAACTGTGTGAAAAGTTCTATAAAGTATTCTGGAGAAGCTTGCGATGTTTTCGGGGCTTTTCCTTCAAGCATCGCCTGATAGACTTCGTGAGAA
Organism: Peribacillus sp. P4_D6; assembly: GCF_056401795.1. Classification (NCBI taxonomy): domain Bacteria; kingdom Bacillati; phylum Bacillota; class Bacilli; order Caryophanales; family Bacillaceae; genus Peribacillus; species Peribacillus sp. P4_D6. The sequence goes on along the minus strand of NZ_JBFUIQ010000005.1, from coordinate 32,208 downwards.
TTAATGGTAAGTAAATCTTCATAAGTTTCCCCGTCAAGATGGACTTGTAAAGGGATTAATGAAACATTGTTTTCCTTATAGAAAGACAACGGCAAATCACATGCACTATCTGCAAGAATTGTGATAGCCATAATACACCTGCTTTCTTTTTACAATTTTTAGAAAATGAGTGGTCACTCTACTTTTTAGTGTAGCACGTAACGGTAAAAATTCAATCTCTACGTAAATAGAATAAATAATTAAGGGTAAAAAGATAATAGAATAAGGGTGAAATGGAGGTTTTTAGGATGTACAGTGGTGAAATGAAGAAAATTATCATAGTTGTGGTCGGGGCATTGCTTAATGCCATCGCAATGAACTTTTTTCTAATACCGGCAAACGTATATGCAAGCGGATTTACCGGAGTGGCCCAGCTTCTATCGAGGATGATTGGATCTTTTGCTCCTATTAATGTATCGACAGGTATTCTCTTGCTTTTATTGAACATTCCAGTAACGATCATTGCTTGGCGGAAGGTAGGAAAGTCTTTCACTTTTTATAGTTTCCTCAGCGTTGCCTTGATGTCCTTCTTTATGGAAATCATTCCGATTACACGCTGGTCACCTGACATATTATTGAATGCGGTATTTGGCGGAGTCATAGCTGCAGTTGGTGTGGGGATCACCTTGAAATACGGTGCATCGACTGGCGGAATGGATATTATCGCCATGCTTCTTTCACGGAAGAAGGATAAACCTGTAGGGACTTATTTATTTCTTTTGAATGGCGTGATCATTGTAACGGCAGGTGCTGTTTATGGACCGGAAAAAGCTTTGTATACACTTGTTACCCTTTATACATCGACCCGTGTCGTGGACGCGATACATACACGTCATGAAAAGCTTACGGCAATGATCATTACAAAGAAAAGCGAAGAGCTTAAACAGGCAATCCATGCTAAATTAGTCCGCGGAATTACAAGGGTTCCCGCAAAAGGTGCATTCACTAACGAAACTAAGGAAATGTTATTGATTGTCATTACAAGGTATGAACTGTATGACCTTGAAAAGATCATCAAGGAAGTGGATCCACACGCATTCACAAACATCATAGAAACGTCAGGAATTGTTGGGACTTTCCGCAGGGAATGATATTAATGAAAAATCAAGGCCATTACACTTCTATTACAAAAGAAGGTATTTCGGCGTAATAAGTTTATTGCCTGTACAAAACGGCTAATTCTTATATTGTAGCGCCAATTTAAAATCTTATGAAGGATTGATTAAAATGGCTAACGACGAAAAAATGAGCAGGCAGGAAGCAGGCCGTAAAGGCGGGGAAGCCACTTCTAAAAATCACGACAAGGATTTTTACCGGGAAATTGGGCAAAAGGGCGGAGAAGCCACTTCGGATAATCATGATAAGGAATTCTATCAGGAAATTGGACAAAAGGGCGGGGAAGCCACTGCTGATTCCCATGGTAAAGATTTTTATAAAGAGATAGGTGAAAAAGGCGGTAAGGCACGAAATAACAATTGATGAAAAACAAAGCGAAAGCCTCCAGGAATCCCTGGAGGCTTTCACATTATTTAGAGTGATTTTCCAGCTCTTGCTGGAGTTCTCGCAATTGTTCTTTTTCAGCCTCGTTCGTATTGGCAAAGGCTGATGAAAGAGCGTTTTTAGCGATTTCCTCTGTCTTATGCTGGTCACCGTCATGCTCAGAGTGGAGAGCTTCTTCAACAAATTCCTCTGTCTTATGCTGGTCACCGTCATGCTCGGAGTGGAGAGCTTCTTCAACAAATTCTCTAGCCTTTTGGAATAATTTGTTTCCCATTAGAAGCCACCATAGCTTTGTTCAGACATAATTCTTAACCTGTCTTTTTCTGCCTCTTCAAACGTAGTGTGATAAGGGATTTTTTCGGCATGCCTGGCAACACTTTCTTTGCCCTGCTGTACAAATCGTTTAGATTTACTGCTTTTACCCATTCTTATCTCCTCCGATTCTGAGCGTTGTCGACAACGGAATAGATCTGTTGTCCATATTAGTTTGGCTTGAAAGTTGATAATTATGAAGGTAAAAAATGACGAATTAGGCTTTCATATTGAATTTTTCTTCGAGGAAGACGGCTATACCATCTTCTTCATTCGTCAATGTCGTCGTATTTGCTACCGTTTTTACTGGAGAGATCGCATTTCCCATGGCCACCCCGGTTCCCGCATATTCGAGCATTTCCAAATCATTATCTTCATCACCGAAAGCGATTATCCTGTTTCGAGGAATTTCCAGATAGTTGGATACGCGTTTTAGCCCTACGGCTTTACTTAACCCGCTTTTTATTATTTCGATGATATGAAAAGGCTCTGCCCAGCGGCGGTGATCGACCAATTCTGCATGGACATCGGATAGATGCTGGCGAATCTGCCCTACGAATTCACTATCTGTGTGAATCAGCATCGAAGTTGGGGAATCCTGAAGGTAATTGCGTAAATCACCTGTCTTCATGATCGGATTTCCTAGATTGAACATGTTCATTAACTTTTCATCATGATAATGGACATAAACTTCGTCCCGGACTTCAGCGATGATGTTATGATATGTAAACTGATCACACGCTTCGACAATTTCTTTCGCAACATTTATATCCAGTGGGGAGTGGTATACCCCCCAGCTTGTATGTAATGGGTGATGGACGAAAGCGCCATTGAAATTAACGATTGGTGTAGTCAGCCCCAGTTCCCGGTAATAAAGTTCACTTGAGCGAAAGGGGCGCCCGGTGGCGATCATAACCTCGTGTCCATCTTCTTTAAGTTTTAGGAGTGTTTTTTTAGTCCTTGAAGAAATTGTTTTGTTATCTGTAAGTAAAGTGCCATCAAGATCCAATACGATTAAATGTTTCTCAGTCATGTACACACCTTCTGTTCTTTTTGATTTCATTATATGCAAATATTGTTAAGCCTATTTTAAAGTAAATGTAAATCTTTTTCATTCTTTATGCATTCCTGTATGATATTACTATATTCAGGATTATGATAATTAAAGCGAAGCTCAGATTTGAAGGTAATAAACTCCATTTTGATAATGGATTGAAAAGACCGGAACAAATTATTCGGAGGGGTTAACTTGATAATAATTGAAAAAGAACGAATTGGACAAATTCCTGTCTTGCACTTAGGGAAACAAACCACTTTCAATCAGGAATTGCCGCTTATTATTTTTATACATGGTTTTCAAAGTGCAAAAGAACATAATCTCCACTATGCTTATTTATTGGCTGAAAAGGGGTTTCGTGTGCTTCTACCCGATGTGATTCATCATGGGGAAAGGGAAGCAGGTTTAAGTGATTCTCAAATGATGCCCCGTTTTTGGGAAATGGTTTTACAAACAATCCAGGATTTATCTTTGCTGAAGGATGATTTATTATCCCGAAAATTGATTGATCCCGACAGAATTGGCGTGGCAGGTACTTCAATGGGGGGAATAGTTACTAATGGGGCTCTGGCTGCATATGAATGGATTTCCGCCGGAGTCAGTTTAATGGGGAACCCATCATATGTCGCGTATGCAGAGCTCCAAATGGAGGAGATTAAGAAAAGGAAAGTTGATTTCCCAGTTACTGATGAGGAAGTTGCGAAGGTGATTCAACAGCTCAAGCCGTTTGATTTGAGTCTAAATCAGGATAAGCTTTGCGACCGACCGCTTCTTTTTTGGCATGGTGCCAAAGATCCGGTTGTACCTTATCAGCATGCATACCGTTTTTATGAGGGGGTCAAAGCAGGGTATGGCAAGGCGGATGAAAAAATTGATTTTATCCTTGATCCTAAGGCTGGGCATAAGGTCAGCAGAGAAGGAGTGCTTAAGACAGCGGACTGGTTCGCGAAACATTTACTGTCTGCTGTGCAAAATGCTTAAGTACTCAATCAAAATCTGTTATGATGCTTATACGGACATAATGATGAAACCGACAAACTAGAGATTTTCCATAAAAGGAGTGATTGAAGTGGATCAAGATACAAAAGACATTATTCTTGGAGCTTTGGAGCAGGTAATTGACCCTGAGCTTGGTATAGATATCGTTAATTTAGGCTTGGTATATGATGTGGATATGGATGAGGAAGGTCTGACCACCGTTACGATGACATTGACAGCAATGGGCTGTCCGATGGCTGGGACGATCGTCGATCAAGTTAAATTGGTTCTGGAAGATATCCCCGAGGTCAAGGAAACGGACGTGAAGATAGTCTGGAGTCCGCCATGGACGAAAGACAAAATGTCCAGATATGCTAAAATTGCATTAGGTATAAAATAATAACTCTGTAATAGAAATGAAAAGCCAGTCAAAAAAAGTGAACCCATTCAAGGAGCCACTTTTTATGGTCTGGTTTTTTTCTAATACTTTCGGCTAGGAGTGGTTAATTGAACAGTCAAATTAAAGATTCATTGGACAGGCCACTAAGGGATTTAAGGATTTCAGTCATAGATCGCTGTAACTTTCGCTGCCAGTATTGCATGCCTGCTGAAATTTTTCACGAGAATTTTCAGTTCCTGCCTAAAAGTGAGCTATTATCTTATGAGGAAATTGTAAGGCTTTCTAAAATCTTCGCAGGCTTAGGGGTAAAAAAACTAAGGTTGACTGGCGGGGAACCATTACTCCGAAGAGATCTTACCACTCTGATTTCAAATCTCGTTAAAATTGAAGGTATTGAAGATATTGGACTGACCACGAATGGGGTCTTCTTGAAAAAACATGCCGTAAATTTGAAGGAAGCTGGTTTGCAGAGGGTGAATATCAGCTTGGACAGCCTCGATGACGATCTTTTCAAGAAGATGAACGGCAGGGATATCGGCATAAAGCCCGTAATTGAAGGCATCACTACTGCTAAAGAAGCAGGGCTTGGCGTTAAAGTGAATATGGTAGTCAAAAAAGAAACCAATGAATCTCAAATCCTGCCGATGGCCCGATTTTGTAAAGATGAGGGCCTTCAATTACGCTATATAGAATTCATGGATGTCGGACATACAAATGGCTGGCAGTTAAAGAATGTCATTACGAAAAAAGAACTGCTTGCATTGCTCCAAACCGAATTCGATCTCGAACCAGTTGAAGAAGATTATTTTGGAGAGGTCGCAAAACGCTTCCGCTATAAGGGCACTACTGCAGAAGTAGGCTTCATTACCTCGGTTTCCGAGTCTTTTTGTTCAAGTTGTACACGTGCACGTCTTTCTGCTAATGGAAGTTTATATACATGCCTGTTTAATGGAAAGGGACATGACTTGAAGTCATTGCTCCGTTCAAACATGACCGATGAAGAATTGACAGGGTTCATCATTTCACTTTGGAACCGTAGGGACGACCGCTATTCGGATGAGCGTGCAGCGGGAACGGTGAAGAAACAGGAAAAAATCGAAATGTCATTCATTGGCGGATAATCCGTCCGAATGAAAAAAAAAGGGATGGCAGCTATGCCATCCCTTTTTTGTATAGTTGTCAGGATCTGATGCCGGTCAATGGCGAAATCCATGTTTATACTTTTTTTATGCATTTTTATTTAGGATACAGGTAATGAAAATGATTCAATGGTCCTAGGTATGGATTAGTCTGAAATAAATTCCATTCATTATTAAGATCATTAAGGCTTTATGTATTGCTGCTTTTTATGGGAAAGGATTCAATCGATTGTACAGATTTCTATTGGACAGTTTTCACAGTCGATTTCCTGTTTCAAATAGTCAAAGTCAAGAATCGTAATGCGGCCCTTTTTAATGGAGATGACATTGTTTTTCCTTAATTGAGCGAGCATTCGATTGACTACTTCGCGGGATGTGCCGCAAAAGTTGGCGAGTTCTTGGTTTGTAAAGGGAAGATTGATAACTTTGCCGTCTTCCGCTTCAGTGCCATAGCTATTTGATAAACGGATGAGGGTGGAGTAAAATGCACCTTTCTTACCGTGCAGGAGCATATCGCGGAATTTAGCCTGATTTTTACGGTTTTGAGCGGATAACCATGTCATCATCTCGACTGCGAGATGGCTATCGGAGGCRATTTTTTCTTCTAATGCTTCTTTGGAAATAACCGCGACAGTACCATCTTCCATCATTTTTGCATTCATCATATATTTAGGATTTTGAGAAAATAAGACTGTCTCCCCAACCAAATCATTCTCCGAACTAATGCGTATAGTTAATTCCCGACCGTCGGGGACAACCTTACTCACTTCTACTTTCCCATTTATAATGTAATACAAATCACTTGCTGGGGTGCTCTCATGAAAAAGGTAGCGCCCTTTTTCCATATGTTTAATTTGTTGTTTATTATCTAAAATTGCTTGCATCCGATTGGATAACGATAATTCATTCATGCATATGACCACCTTTCAGAAACCGTCATTACTCAATTACTACCTTTGATTTAAACGGAAAAAAACCTAGTAGTCAACAACTTTGGATAATTCTAGGAATTTTGGTGGATAATATTTCATTTAAAATTTATGTTTATAATTTTATAAAAATACATTTGATTTTATTTTTATTCAGTCTTATAATAATAGAATCAAAGATTGACAGGGACCTGAAATTATAGGAGATGGTTTTATGAACGTATCAATAGTAGGTGCAACGGGTTATGGAGGAATGGAACTAATAAGGTTTTTGAATAATCACCCGCAATTTAAAATAAAATCATTGCATACTTCATCCCAATTTGGTCGAAGTTTATATGAAGAAAATGCACATTTAATGCATATGAAAGATACTTTAGAAGAAATCGACCCAGAAGCGATTGCAAAAAAATCCGATATTGTATTTCTTGCAACTCCTTCGGGCGTTTCATCGCAATTGATTTCGGAATTTTCTGACCTCGGCATTAAAGTGATCGACCTATCAGGAGACCTTAGGCTTCAAACTCCAGGTGAATACGAAAACTGGTATAAAAAGCCGGCAGCGCCTCAGCATATTATTGAAGAAGCCGTATACGGATTGGCTGAATGGAATGCCGGAGCTATAAAAAAAGCGACGATCATTGCAAATCCTGGGTGCTACCCAACCGCATCACTATTAGGTCTTGCCCCTTTATTCACTGAAGGATTGGCCGGTGCGGATGCCGATGTGATCATCGATGCAAAATCCGGGGTTTCAGGGGCGGGTAAATCACCTTCCGCAGTCACCCATTTTAGTGAAATGAATGAGAACTTTAAGATATATAAGGTGAATCAACATCAACACATACCGGAAATCGAGCAACAGCTTGGGCGATGGTCATCAGGTTTACAGCCCATTTCCTTCAATACCCATCTTGTTCCAATGACAAGAGGGATTATGGCAACGATGTATATAAAGGTAAATCGGGAAACCTCAAATGTTGAATTAAAGGATTTGTACGAAACGGTTTACGAGAACCACCCATTTGTCCGGGTGCAGCCCCTTGATCGCTTTCCATCCACGAAACAGGTATACGGATCGAACTTTTGCGACATTGGCGTCGATTATGATGAAAGAACAGGTAAGGTAACGGTGGTTTCGGTTATTGATAATTTAGTGAAGGGTGCCGCAGGGCAGGCCATTCAAAATGCAAATATATTAATGGGACTAGAAGAAACGGCAGGACTATGGAACAGTCCGTTATATCCGTAAACTATGGAGGGAACCAATGAATACACTACAGCCAGTTGAAGAAATCAAACAAATTCAAGAAGGAAACATTTTAATGCCCCAAGGGTTCAAAGCGTCAGGTGTCCATGCAGGATTACGCTATTCTAAAAAGGACGTTGGCATCATTTTTACCGATGTCCCAGCATCAGCCGCGGCCGTTTATACACAAAATGTCGTTCAAGCCGCTCCAATCAATGTAACGAAAGACAGTATTGCCGTTACTGGAAAACTTCACGGCATTGTAGTGAATAGTGCTTGTGCGAATGCTTGTACAGGTGAACAAGGTTTAAAAGATGCAAATGAAATGAGGAAGCTTGCGGCTCAAAAGTTCGGTTTGGAGGACCATTCATTTGCAGTGGCTTCAACGGGAGTCATAGGGGAATTCATGGAAATGGAGAAAGTAAGAAACGGCATAGAGGCATTGCAGCCAGAAAATACACCTGAAGCTGCTGAAGCTTTCGGTACCGCCATTTTAACAACGGATATTGTAACGAAGAGTTGTGGTTATGAAACAATCATCGACGGTAAAACCGTGAAAATGGGCGGTGCTGCCAAGGGTTCGGGAATGATTCATCCGAACATGGCCACAATGCTAGGTTTCATTACGACGGATGCCGTCATTGAACCACATGATTTACAGCAAGCATTATCCTCGATTACCAATGATACATTCAATCAAATCACGGTTGATGGCGACTGTTCAACAAACGACATGGTGTTAGTGCTCGCGAATGGAGAAGCGAACAATGAACCTTTGACACCTGACCATCCAGAATGGTCCATCTTCCTGGAATTATTAAAACAAACTTCCGAAAACCTCGCCAAACAAATTGCGAAAGACGGAGAAGGTGCGACTAAACTGATAGAAGTGAATGTTCATGGCATGCATACGAAACAAGATTCACAGATGATGGCGAAGACGATCGTCGGTTCAAATCTTGTGAAAACGGCAGCTTTTGGAGCGGATGCAAACTGGGGACGAATCATAGCTGCAATGGGAAGAAGCGGAGTGGGATTCAATCCGGATCAARCAACAATCGTTTTTGGTGATATCGTCGTACTTAAAGACGGTGAGCCGATTATGTTTTCTGAGGAAGAAGCCAAAGCATACTTGGAAAATGAAAGTATCATCATTCATGTTTATTTGAAAGATGGTAATGAATCAGGCACGGCATGGGGCTGCGATTTAACCTATGATTATGTGAAAATAAACGGAAGCTATCGTTCGTAAGAGGTGAAAAGTATGAACATATTAGTCATAAAGTGCGGCGGCAGCATCATCAATGAGTTATCGGAGTCGTTTTTCAATAGTATTAAAGAGTTACAAAACCGCGGATACCATATTGTCTTTGTGCATGGGGGCGGCCCTGATATAAATTCAATGCTTGAAAAATTTGAAATTGAACCAGTATTTGAAGATGGGTTAAGAAAAACGACCACAGAAGTACTGGAAATTGTGGAACTTATGCTGGCAGGAAAATCGAACCGCAGCCTCGTTCATAAATTGGAAGCCCATGGCATCAAGGCAGTCGGTTTAAATGGCTCGGACGGCGGAATTCTCACAGGTGATTATATCGATGAACAGAAACTTGGGGCTGTTGGTGAAATACAACAAGTCAATACGGAATTATTCGGACTTTTATTCGAAAAAGGCTATTGTCCGGTATTGACGCCCATCTCATCTACAGAAGAGGGCAATAAATTAAATGTGAATGCCGATATGGCTGCCGGGTCTGTAGCTAAGGCACTATCGGCTGACATGTGTTTATTTGTGACCGATGTTCAAGGGGTCTTGAAGAATGGGCAGATCATTGAGGAATTGAATGAAACGGAAACGAAGAATTTGATCATGGATGGAAGTATCCATGGCGGAATGATCCCGAAAGTCAATACAGCCTTGTCGGTGCTGAATAAAGGGATTGAAGAAGTGATGATCGTTAGTGGGAAAGATCATTTTTATCAAGACGGACAATTCATCGGTACAAAATTTCTTCAGGAAGAAGGGGTATTTCAATGAGTTCTTTATTTCCTACATACGCTAGGTGGGACATTGAGCCAAGAAAAGCGTCAGGATTGAAGATTACAAGTGAAACAGGTAAAGAGTATCTGGATTTCACATCCGGAATCGGGGTTTTGAATCTTGGACATTGCCATGAGTTGGTAAAAATGGCCGTGACGGAACAACTTAATAAATATTGGCATGTATCGAACATGTTTCAAAGTTCCATTCAGGAACGGACAGCAAAAATGCTGGCTGATGCCTCAGGTTTAAGTCAGGTGTTCTTTGCCAACAGCGGTGCCGAGGCGAATGAGGCAGCCATCAAACTAGCTCGTAAAGCTACCGGGAAAAGCAAAATTATCACTTGTCAGCAGTCTTTCCACGGCCGTACTTTTGCAACGATGGCGGCAACGGGACAGGAGAAAATCAAGACTGGTTTTGGACCGATGCTAGCATCGTTCGAATATGTTCCATTTAATGATCATGATGCCATGAAAGCAGCCATCGATGAAAATACGGCAGCTGTAATGATTGAAATCGTGCAAGGAGAAGGCGGCATCCATGTTGTACAGCAATCATATCTGGACGCGATTCAAACTAAATGTCAAGAACACGGAGCTCTCCTTATCATAGATGAAATTCAGACAGGGATAGGACGTACAGGAAAGCCATTTGCATTCCAGCATTTCAATATCCTGCCGGACATCATCACTTCGGCAAAAGGGTTGGGAAATGGCCTGCCAATCGGGGCGATGATTGGGAAGGAAGAGTTGTCTGTATTCTTTGACCCTGGAAGTCATGGATCCACATTTGGAGGGAATCCAGTTAGTGTCTCAGCAGCCGAAGCTGTATTAAAGGAAATTTTTCAATCAGGGTTTTTAAAAGAAACCGTTAAAAAGGCGGAATACCTTGAGAGCGAATTGGCAAAAGCATTGAATGGCATCGAAGAAGTGAAAGAGATTCGCGGTCTGGGAATGATGGTCGGAATTGAATGTAAACAAGATGTTCAGGTGTTTTTAATGGAATTGCAAGAAGAGGGCTTACTTGTATTGAGTGCAGGTCCTAAAGTACTTCGTTTACTTCCATCCCTGAATGTTTCAGAATCGGAGATCGATACGGCGATAAATAAAATTAAAAAAGTATTGGCAATAAAACAAACTGTCTAAATTTATTGAATTTTTATAGAATAAAATGAATAATTATGCTATTGTATATATAAATATACATCATCTAAAGAGGTGAAGATCATGAAAAGCTATCTATATTTAGAGAATGGTTCCGTCTTTGCAGGGGAACTGCTGACTACATCGACTGAAAAAACAATCACTGGAGAGATTGTCTTTTTTACAGGAATGACCGGATATCAAGAAGTGTTGACAGATCCTTCATATAAGGACCAGATTGTCATCTTCACATACCCACTAATCGGAAATTACGGAATCAATGAACATGATTTTGAAAGTAAAAAGCCGCATGTTGCCGGTGTGATTGTATATGAAGGAAATATGAGCCATTCCCATTATCAGGCTAAATATTCAATTGGTGAATATTTAGACAAGTGGAACATTCCTCTTTTAAGCCATGTGGACACAAGAGCGGTCGTTAAGAATATAAGACAGGAAGGTTCCATGCAAGCAGTCATCACAGCTGAAGAAGAATACACTGTCGTACCCAGCCTGAATGGTTTATCAGCCCATGTAGCTGAGGTATCCACTAAGGTTGTCGAGAGATTTGGTGAAGGCGGCAAGCACGTTGTGATGATGGATTTCGGTTATAAAAAATCAATCTTGGATTCATTGGTCGCTCAAGGCTGCCGAGTCTCTGTCGTACCATTCGATACGGAATTCGAGCAAATCAAGGACTTGAAGCCAGATGGTATTTTGCTTTCAAATGGGCCTGGGGATCCAAAACAGCTTGAATACCTTTTAGGAAACTTAAAAAAGATCATTACGAGTTTTCCCACGATGGGCATCTGCCTCGGTCATCAATTAACGGCCCTTGCCTTAGGTGGAAATACAAAAAAAATGCTGTTTGGACATCGCGGTGCGAATCAGCCCGTGGTCGATTTGAAAACGAAAAAGGTGTATATGAGTTCGCAGAATCATAGTTACGAGGTTGATGAACCGAGCTTGCAAGGAACATCGCTTCAAGTGAGATTCAGAAACGTGAATGATAACACGGTTGAGGGACTCATGCATGAAGACTTGCCAATCTTCACTACCCAGTACCACCCAGAGGCAAATCCAGGACCTATCGAGAGTTCATTACTATTCAAAGACTTTTTACAAATGATAAATGATTATAGCGGGAGAGAAAAAGCTTATGCCTAAGGACGACACGATACAGACCATTTTAGTGATTGGTTCGGGGCCGATTGTCATCGGGCAGGCCGCCGAATTCGATTATGCAGGTACACAGGCCTGCCTCGCTTTAAAGGAAGAAGGATATAAAGTCATACTGGTCAATAACAATCCGGCAACAATCATGACTGATGATATGAATGCGGATGCTGTTTATTTCGAACCTTTAACGGTTGATGTACTGGAAAAGATCATTTCCAAAGAAAAGCCGGATGGCCTGCTCGCTACATTAGGCGGTCAAACAGGATTGAACCTAGCTTATCAGTTGGATGATGCTGGAATACTTGAAAAATATAAGGTCAAATTATTGGGAACTCCGATCGATTCCATCAAAAAAGGGGAGGATCGTGAGCTGTTCCGTGAGTTGATGTTTGAAATAGGTGAACCCGTTCCCGACAGTACGATTGTCCATACTCTTGAAGAAGCGCTTGCTTTTGCCGACAAAATCGGTTTCCCCATCATCGTTCGTCCCGCTTATACACTCGGCGGAACTGGCGGTGGTATTGCCGATTCACTGGAGACCTTTAAGGAACTTGTACGGGGCGGACTGCAAGAAAGCCCAATTACACAATGCTTGATTGAAAGAAGCATAGCTGGTTTTAAGGAAGTCGAATATGAGGTTATGCGCGATGGCAACAATACGTGCATCACTATCTGTAATATGGAAAATATCGATCCGGTAGGGATCCATACAGGTGATTCGATCGTCGTGGCACCATCACAGACTTTATCGGACGATGAGTTTCAGATGCTGCGTGCCGCATCCATTAAAATCATCTCTGCTTTAGGGATCATAGGCGGCTGTAACATTCAATTTGCACTTGATCCGAATAGCAAGCAATATTATTTAATAGAAGTGAACCCGCGCGTCAGCCGTTCATCGGCACTAGCTTCAAAAGCAACAGGTTATCCCATAGCCCGCATAGCGGCAAAGCTCGCTGTCGGCTACGATTTATCGGAGCTCATCAATCCTGTAACGAAAAGCACATATTCAAGTTTCGAACCTGCGCTTGACTATGTAGCGGTGAAGTTCCCGAGGTGGCCATTCGATAAATTCACGACCGCCGACCGCAAATTGGGAACACAGATGAAGGCAACTGGTGAAGTCATGGCTTTACACCGCAGCTTTGAGGGTGGAGTCCAAAAGGCCGTCGATTCTTTGGAATTGAAAACGATTGGGCTGCAGCTATCATCACTGAAAAATAAAACCATTCCTGAACTTTGGKGAAAGCTTGCCGAAAAATCGGATGAACGAATCTTTGTCATTTTTGAAATGCTTAGAAAAGGTGTGACGATTGAAGAAATCCATGAAGCGACAACCATAGATTATTTCTTCCTTAAATCCTTTGCTTCATTGATCCAAAGCGAAATGGAGATTGAAGCTAAGGCAATCGATCATGTAACAAGGGAAGAACTTCAGTCATACAAGGAAAAGGGCTTTTCAGACCGCTATCTTGCTTCCGTATGGAAAGTAAATGAGATGGAGTTGAGGGCACACAGGAAATCACTAGGTGTTACGGCGGTTTACAAAACGGTTGATACATGTGCAGCCGAGTTCGAATCACATACAAACTATCACTATTCAACATATTTTGGTGAGAACGAACAGCAAAAAACGGATAAAAAGAAAGTCTTGATGATTGGCAGCGGCCCGATCCGCATTGGACAGGGAATAGAGTTTGATTACTGTTCAGTTCACGGTGTTTATGCACTCCAGGATGAAAATGTTGAAACGATCATGATCAATAATAATCCGGAAACGGTAAGCACGGATTTTGCGACAGCAGATCGCCTTTATTTCGAACCGTTGACCCTTGAATATGTTCTTAATGTGATAGAAGCGGAAGACATAATTGATGTTATCGTCCAATTTGGCGGGCAGACAGCGATAAACCTTGCTAAAGGCCTGGAAGAATACGGTGTTAATTTGTTGGGGACATCCTTCGATACACTTGATCAATTAGAAGATCGTGATCGTTTTTATCAGCTTCTTCAAAAACTGGATATCCCCCATGTACCAGGTTCAATGGCTAATGGAGAAGAACAATTAATTTCCCGGGCAGAGGCTATCGGCTATCCGGTACTCTTACGACCATCCTATGTAATTGGCGGCCAGGGAATGGAAATCATCGGCTCTAAAGAAAGCTTGTTGAATAGAATGGCTAATGGAACGGCACTAGTCTATCCCGTGTTGATCGATTCCTATATTCCAGGGAAGGAAGCCGAAATCGATTTGATTGCTGATGGAAATGATGTTTATATTCCCATCATTGCCGAACATATAGAAAAAGCAGGCGTCCATTCAGGAGATAGCATGGCCTTATTGCCAGCTCAATCCTTAACGGATGATATTAAAGATAAAATGACTCTTTATGCTAAAAAACTAGTTAGTGAACTTGGTTATAAAGGTCTTATGAACATCCAATTCGTGATCGAAGGAAATAGTGTATACGTATTGGAAGTGAATCCTCGTGCAAGTCGAACAATTCCAATCATCAGTAAAGTGACCGATGTAGCTTTGGTGCAAATAGCGACAAAAATATTGCTTGGGAAATATTCATTGTCGAATGCTTTCGAAAAAACGGGCTTAATGGATGAAATTCCATATGCAGTTGTCAAATATCCCGTATTCTCTACTTTTGCACTAAGCGGACTTGATTCGAAGGTAGGTCCGGAAATGAAATCAACAGGTGAAGGAATCGCCATCGGGGAAACGGTAAATGAAGCATTGACAAAAGTGTTCCATGCTCAAAAAGCTAATCATACCACAGGCGTTTATCAATCAGAATCAGTTCAATTAAGTGAAGACCTGTTAGTGCAAATCAAAGAAGCAGGTTTGACATTGGGGAATTCAGATTTTGATGAATGGTTAAATGAAGGAAATGCGGCGGTCGTTTTGGCATATGGAACAACGGAGGAAGATAAGCAGCTAAGGTTACTTGCAGCGAAATACCGACTGCTTGCTTTTACGGAAGAAGAGACGTTCATGGCCTATCTGCAATCGGTGGAAAATGCCGATCCAGGGGTTACCTCTCTTCAGGAATGGCTTATACCATATTCGAAAGGAGTGTCACACGTATGAGTTCAATGACGGCACCGACACAAGCGAAGATTTTAAATGGAAAAGATTTTTTGACCATGAAAGAGTCCACACCAACGGCAATTGCAGATTTGTTAAAGCTAGCGCAGACCATTAAAGGTAAATTGCAAGCAGGTGAAGAATATACGCCTTTAAAAGGGAAAACGCTGGGGATGATCTTTGAAAAATCGTCTACCCGTACCCGTGTTTCTTTTGAAGTGGGCATGATGCAACTTGGCGGGCACGCTTTGTTCCTAAGTGGCAATGACTTGCAAATTGGACGTGGTGAAACGATTTCCGATACTGCAAAAGTTCTTTCTGAATACATTGATGGCATCATGATTCGTACCTTCGAGCATGAAAAAATCCTGGAATTGTCAGAAAATGCTTCTATCCCAGTCATCAATGGGTTAACAGATCTTGCACATCCTTGTCAGGTACTTGCAGACTTCTTGACGATCATCGAGATAAAAGGGCAGTTAAAAGGCTTGAAGATGAGTTATATCGGTGATGGCAATAATGTTGCGAATTCATTGATGGTAGGCTGTGCAAAAATGGGAATGGATTTTTCCATTGGGTGTCCTGACGCCTACAAACCTGATGAAAAGGTCGTCGCCTATGCTAAAAAAGTGGCAGAAGAGACTGGCAGTGAAATTTTGGTGACAACCTCAGCTTCGGAGGCCATAAAAGATGCGGATATCGTCTATTCGGATGTTTGGACTTCCATGGGGCAGGAAATCGAGAATGGTATCCGCTTAGAAGCTTTTAAAGATTATCAAATTAATGGTGATCTGGTAAAACTTGCTAAAGAAGATTATTTATTCATGCATTGCCTGCCTGCACATCGGGAGGAAGAGGTTACGGCTGAAGTCATCGATGGTCCTAATTCCGTCGTTTTCCACCAAGCCGGAAATCGCCTTCATGCCCAAAAGGCGGTCCTGGTGGACTTAATGTCTTAACCAAAAAAGCTTACTTCAGAGAGCAGTCACTCAGTTTGTAGAAAAAAAGGTTTCGGAATGGTCTCATTCCGAAACCTTTTTGATTTTATTTGTATCAGTTAGAGAATAATAACTGGATAAATACTTGGGAACCCTACCTCTAAAACATATCTCCCTTCAAGTTTAAATGAAAAAGACACTAATTGTTGCCTTCATTTTACGAAACAAATGGTTCTATGGTACCAGTTGATCTGAAGTAATCATTTCAAATTGATCTCGCTAAATAGAACCATGGTTAGAAAAGCATCCCTATACCTCGAGTTTTAATCCACTATATTAAAACAAAAAAGACTGCAGGTAAAAGGCTCTATCCTTAATAGCTGGTGTTCGAGATTCCTGCGGGAAAAGCGCGTCCAAGGGAGACCCCGCAGTCGCAATGGCGCCGAGGGCGGACCGCCCCGGAAAGCGAGTGCCCTACGTTCCAATCGGCGGTCAATTTTTAAAAACTTAAAAAGACGTCTGCTCAGAGAACAGACGCTTTTTAATTCAACCGAATTTCCCGTATGTTCCAAATTTTTCTGACATGAAAGGTAGGAACCTGGTAATAATAACAGGGAAAGCATGTAAAGGGGTGAAATCTATGGGGCAAAATCGTCAATTTAAGCCAGGTCAAAAGGCACCGAATAATGGGACCTACGTAGAAATCGGTGAAACGGGCAGCACGGTAGTGAATCCGAAAATGGTAAAGCTGGATGCAGGGGATTCTTTTCCTGAAACATCCAATCATAATCGGATATGGACCTATAAGCGGAAGCCATGAAACATCAAAAAGCAGGAAAAAGGAATGGTCGCCATCCTTCTTCCTGCTTTTTTTCTATTCAGCGGAATAACCGAATATATTCGAGATTTCCAAACAGCTTTTCCTTAAATAGACACTTAAAGGATCTTCATAATGATCAGGAATGTTTTCGGTGAACCCAACGGCAGTGATTGCTCCCAACAATTCCGAATTATAATTAAAAACCGGAATGGACATGGAGGAAACGGATGGTACAAGTGGCTCTTTGGCAAAAGCTATTTTGTATGTCCGAATTTCATCATATTCATTCGTTTCATTAAGGAACGAGCCCGTAACATTACGATCTTTTTCAATCCATTCCGCTGTCAAGGAAGGATCCTGAAATACAGTGAATACCTTTCCGGAAGAGGATGATGGCGGAAGTCGTGTACCTAACTGTGCCCCTATGTTTAAGTTTTGATTGGAATTCCATATTTTTGCCGTGATTGGTCCATCATATGTCCAAACGGAAAAAAGGACCGTGCAGGAAGTATGGTGACTGATTTCCTGTAAATAAGGAGTTATTCTGCTCGTTATATCCTCATTTCCTATCGCTGCCATTCCGTATTGAATCAATTTGCTCCCAAGGTGATACATACCGGTTGTCTTATCGCGATATAGTAACTCAAGTTGAGTCAAAGTATTCAAATACTTATAGAGGTTACTTTTCGTTATCTCCGTTAATTCCTGAATATCAGAGAATCTTAAAGGAGTTCTGTGGGAAGCAAGTAAATCTATGATGCTCATCCCTATTTGTAATGATTGAATCGTCGAACCGGATTTTACGATTTCCATAAATCAATCTCCCTAATCTGTTTTAATTTAGGTCTAGTATATCAGAATATGTAAAATATACATGAAAATCAACAGAAAAACCGCCGGATGCTTGAAGCTATCAATATACGTTCCTATTAAATGAATAACGAACTTTTTGATTCCGCAGTACTGATAATGGTGTAGATGATAACATTTGCACAAAAATTTGCAATACTTTCTTGACAATATTCCGAAAATTAAGTTATTATTTATATAAATAGTGAACAATGTTATCTATAAGTGAAATAGATAAGGTGTACGTCATTCAAATTCTGGTTTGCGAAGCAAATCCAGCAGAATTAGGATGTTGGCATCAAAAATAGGTTTTAAAAAAATCCAGATTAATAAAGGAGAATGAATATGAAATTAGTAACGTTCAGCAGTCAAGGATTTAAACGCATCGGTGCGATTTACCCGGAAAATGTAGTCGTTGACTTGAACTATGCCTATCAAGCGCTACTTGAAAGCGAAGGGAAACTTCGCAGTGAAAAAATTGCTGACGCTTATGTCCCTGCAACAATGGAGGAGTTTTTACAGGGAGGGAATGAAAGCCTTTCCATCGCACAAAAGGCTGCGGACTACGCTATTAACAATCGTGATTCCTTCAGACATCAATTGGTACATGAAATTGAAAATATAAAGCTTGAGGCCCCTGTCCAAAAGCCAAGCAAAATTATTTGTGTCGGCCATAATTACCGTGAACACATTGCTGAAATGGGCCGTGAACTGCCGCCATTCCCTGTAGTATTCGCAAAGTTCGCCAATACAGTTATCGGTCCCCAGGATGATATACCGTTTTTCCCAATCTCGGAACAACTGGATTATGAAGCCGAATTCGCTTTTGTTGTCGGACAAAGGGCACGTAATGTTTCAAAAGAAGATGCTCTTGATTATGTAGCTGGTTATACAATTGCGAATGATGTCACTTACCGTGATATCCAACGGCGTACACTTGAGTGGCTACAAGGGAAAACGGTTGAAGGAAGTGCTCCGATGGGGCCTTGGTTAGTCACTTCCGATGAACTGTCCGATCCATCGGGCTTGAATGTCCGATTAACGGTAAATGGTGAAGAACGCCAAAAAACCAATACATCCAACTTTGTATTCGATGTGAAGTATCTAGTTGAATTCTTATCGAATTTAATGACTCTTGAACCAGGTGACATCGTACTGACAGGAACACCGGGTGGGGTAGGAGTAGCCCGTGATCCACAAGTGTTCTTGAAAGATGGTGACGTTGTCAAAATCGAAATCGACAAAATAGGTTATCTTGAAAACCGTGTGAGACGTGTCGGGGAGGGAGAATAAAATGGCTTATCAGGAAATCGGGACATCAATCCAATCAGTGCAACAATCCATCGACCATATTCTTGAGACAACGGCAAACCTACCGGAAGAAACGATCCGATTTAAACCGGCAGAGGATGAATGGTCGATCATGCAGATACTTTCCCATTTAGCTGAAGCCATTCCTTATTGGTTAGGTGAAGTGGAAACTGTAATAGCGATGCCTGGATCCGAATGGGGGCGTGGATTGCAAGATCCAGCCCGATTGGCGGCGGTTACCGATACTGACAAACTTGCTGTGGATGATGTCATGAAGCAAGTGGAGGAGCTTAAATATAAAGTGGAGAGCGGTCTCGGGGATTTAGATGAAGAAACACTATCCAAAGAATCGCCACACCGGAATTTCGCTAAATTCGGAAACAAACCAGTTTCTTATATAGTCGATCACTTCATCGATGAGCATGTTTCAGGACATTATGATCAAATTAAGCGAAATCTTTCTAAAATCCAGTGAGGCAAAATAAAAAAGAAAGTAGGGATTAATATGGCTGAAAAATCGGAATACATGAATAGTACAATCGTAAAAGATTTTACAAAGGATATTCAGCAGTATAACCTTGGGCCGCTGTGGGAAGCCATTCCCGCTCTGATGGACCATGAACCTAAACCTCATGCGCATGCTTATTTATGGAAAGAAGAGCTTTTGACAAAAAAATTGATGGAAGCGGCTGAAATCTTCACACCTGACCGAGGCGGGGAGCGCAGGGCGATTTATTTTCAAAACCCTGGCCTTACTTATCGCCAGCCTTGGGGATGGGCTTCGACAACACAAACGCTTTATGCAGCGGTCCAGCTACTGTTGCCAGGTGAAGTGGCCCCCTCCCACCGTCATTCCCAAAGTGCACTTCGTTTCATTACGGATGGTGAAGGTGCCTACTCCATCGTGCAGGGAGAAAGGATCTTCATGGAAGAAGGCGATTTTTTGATCACGCCTAAAAACTTATGGCATGGTCATGGCCATGTTGGGGAAAAACCAATGATTTGGATGGATGCCCTTGATATCCCAACCATCTATTCCATAGGCGGCACTTTCTTTGAACCATATCCAGATCGGATTGAAACGCCTAAGCGGCCGGATAATTTTTCAGAGCTCCGTTATCAAGGCGGAATGGTTCGTCCAGTATCCGACCGTTATTCACAAGTGGCACCGCTTGCCAACTACAAGTGGAAAGGCACCAAAGCAGCGATAGAAGGATTGATGAATTTCGAACCGGATCCATATGAAGGTTTTGCCGTGGAATATATCAATCCATCAAATGGCCAGACGGCCAATCCGACGATGGGGGCATGGATGCAGAAACTTCCTAAAGGTTTCCATACGAAAGCCCATCGCCATACCCATTCCACGATTTATCAAGTGCACCAAGGATCAGGATATACGGTCATTAATGGAGTGCGTTTTGACTGGTCCAAGGGAGATTATTTCGTCGTTCCGAATTGGGCATGGCATGAGCACGTTGCAGAAGCGGATTCTTACTTATTCTCGGTAAACGACCTACCAATAATGGAAAGATTCGATTTGGAACAGCAACAAGCATTAGACACAAACAATGGGTACCAAAAGGTTGAAAGTGAATTCAAGCCTGTTTTGGTTTGAAAATAATCGGTTTGGAATCTTCAGCTAAGATACTAGTGAATAGATGAATGCCATTCGAATGAAAACGCTTACTTGGTAGTGGTCCGCAACTTTGGCTAAAAGCAACTAATATAGGGGGAATTGATGATGAACACAGAAAAAAAACCATTCATCGTTATCGGTGGGGGAATTGGCGGATTGGCAACTGCTTTAGGAATCGCAGAAACAAAACAGTATGTAAAAGTCCTGGAACAAGCTCCCGAATTTGGGGAAATTGGTGCAGGGATTCAGCTTGCAGCAAATGCCACCAACGTATTGCAGCGTTTAGGTGTCATGGATAAAATCAATGATATTGGAGTATTTCCAAAAAGATTGGTGCTGATGGACGCCTTTTCCGGAAAAGAGCTTTCCGCTTTGGATTTAGGTGATGTTTATAAAGAAAGATATGGAGCTCCGTATGTTGTTTTGCATCGTTCCGATTTGCATAAAGTATTGGCTGAAGCCTGTGAAAAGAACCCGTATATCGAACTGGTCACGAATCAAACCATTATTGAGACAGTAGAGTATGAAGGTGAAGTGACGGTTACTTCTGCCAACGGGTCCCAACATTCAGGAACTGCTGTCATTGGAGCCGATGGATTATGGTCCAAGGCACGGAAACTTTTTGTGGAAGATCAGCCGGTCTGCTCTCAATATGTTGCATACAGGGGAGCGATCCCGATGGAAGAGGTTACGAGCCATGGAGATTTAGATGATGTATACATGTGGATTGGTCCGGACCTTCATCTTGTTCAATATCCGGTTAGAAGGGGAGAACTTTATAACCAAGTAGTGGTTTTCAAAAGTTCTCAATATACGGAAGAAAACGAAAAAACAGATCAATGGGGAACACCGGAAGAAATGGACCGTGTATTTGCCGGAACTTGTGAGCTTGTTCAGAATGCGATTTCATTCATTCAAAGACAACGCCGCTGGCCGATGTATGACCGTTTACCAATTGACAATTGGACAAAAGGAAGAATTACGCTTATGGGCGATGCGGCACATCCGATGCTTCAATACTTGGCACAAGGCGCTTGCCAGGCTTTAGAAGATGCAGCTTATTTGTCTGATATGCTCCATAAGCATGGGAATGACATTGAACAGGCATTTTTGGAGTATCAGGAGGAACGCATTCCACGTACGGCTAATGTTCAAACGAGTGCAAGAATGTGGGGGGAAATCATCCACAATACGACCGATGCAGGCATTCTGCTTCGAGATACGATCCTTGCAGGTCGGACGGATAGGGATTTCCAATTCGTCGATGAATTTCATGGTTACAATAAAACGGCCGTGAAAGCATAAACCATTTTGTTTCATCCATAAAGGAATGTATCCATGTTACAAATGGTTCTGCCTTTCTTCTATATGAAGAAAGGCTTTTTCCGTTTATTTTCCAAACTACTGCATTTCTTATAACTTTCCTTTACATGGGGAGAATTAGAAGTATAATGAAAATATAAAGGTCAAAATTGGTCAAACCAAGTTGTGATTCGTTCATGATATAGATGAATGGGAGGTTTCAAGATGGATATTAATAAAATGACGGAGAGAACCCAACAGGCATTCACTGGCGGTCAGGAACTAGCCAATGAAAGAGGGAATCCCGAGCTGACGGAGCTTCATTTATTAAAGGCCTTAATGGAGCAGGATGAAAGTTTATTAATCAGGATTTTATCGGAATCTGGTAAATCGGTGAATCTATTTGATATAGAGCTGAATAAGGAATTGGATAGATTACCGGAAGTGAGCGGGGGTGTTTCCCAGGTTTACATGTCATCCTCCCTACAGCAAATTCTGACGGCTGCCGAAAAGGAAATGCAGAAGTGGGGGGATGAATACTTATCTGTCGAACATATACTGCTTGCGTCTTTGCAAGTCAATAGAACGAATGTAAACAGGCTATTTTCATCATATGGAATTGATTATGATAAAGCAAAACGGGTTATAAGCGATATAAGGGGGAATCAGCGAGTGACTAGTCAAAATCCTGAAAGCACTTATGAAGTACTGAAAAAATACGGCAGAGATCTCGTTGCTGAGGTTAAATCGGGTAAGGTCGATCCAGTAATCGGTCGAGATACGGAAATCCGTAACGTCATCCGGATCCTTTCACGGAAAACGAAAAATAATCCTGTATTAATAGGAGAACCTGGAGTAGGTAAAACAGCGATTGTCGAGGGGTTGGCTCAAAGGATTGTCAGGAAGGATGTGCCGGAAGGTTTAAAGGATAAGACCGTTTTTTCACTCGATATGAGTGCACTTGTCGCAGGGGCCAAATTCCGAGGTGAATTTGAGGAACGCCTAAAAGCGGTGTTGAATGAGATCAAGAAGAGTGATGGGAAAATTCTCTTATTCATTGATGAATTGCATACAATTGTCGGTGCAGGAAGAACGGATGGCGCCCTTGATGCCGGAAATATGTTAAAGCCGATGCTTGCGCGCGGTGAGCTGCATTGTATCGGTGCAACGACCCTTGATGAATATCGGCAATATATTGAAAAGGATCCGGCTTTGGAACGCCGTTTCCAACAGGTTCTGGTTCCTGAACCGGATGTTGAAGATACGATTTCAATTTTGCGGGGATTAAAGGAACGGTTTGAAATTCATCATGGCGTCAGGATACATGATCGGGCGATCGTTGCAGCCTCTGTCCTTTCGAACCGATATATAACGGAGCGATTTTTACCGGATAAAGCGATCGATCTAGTGGATGAAGCTTGTGCGATGATCCGCATGGAAATCGACTCCATGCCATCCGAGTTGGATGAAATCACGAGAAAAGTCATGCAACTTGAAATTGAAGAAGCGGCCCTGAAAAATGAAGACGACCCTCAAAGCAAAGCAAGGCTGGAAGGGCTTCAAAAAGAACTATCAGAACTTCAGGATCAAGCGAATAGCATGAAATCCAAGTGGCAAATGGAGAAATCAGCGCTTCAAAAGGTGCAGGACAAACGTGAAGAGCTTGAGAAACTGCGTCATGAACTGGAACAGGCAGAGAATGACTATGACCTTAACCGGGCAGCTGAACTTCGGCATGGAAGGATTCCGCAGCTTCAAAAAGAATTGGAAGCAATGGAAGACGAATTGGAAAAGGAAAAACAGGAATCACGATTGCTTCGCCAGGAAGTGACGGAGGAGGAAATTGCCTCGATTGTGGCAAGGTGGACAGGGATTCCGGTAAGCAAGCTGGTGGAAAGTGAAAGGGAGAAGCTGCTTCGCCTATCAGATATCCTGCATGAACGGGTAATCGGTCAAGGAGAAGCGGTGGAACTCGTATCCGATGCTGTTTTAAGAGCAAGGGCTGGAATAAAAGATCCAAACAGACCAATCGGTTCATTCATTTTTCTTGGGCCGACTGGTGTCGGTAAAACCGAATTGGTAAAAGCTTTGGCAGAAACATTATTCGATAGTGAGGAACATATGATTCGAATTGATATGTCGGAATATATGGAGAAACATTCCGTGTCCCGACTTGTTGGTGCACCTCCCGGTTATGTTGGATTTGAGGAAGGCGGCCAGCTTACGGAGGCTGTTAGGAGAAACCCCTACTCAGTCATATTATTGGACGAAATTGAAAAGGCGCATCCGGAAGTCTTCAATATTTTACTGCAAATGTTGGATGATGGAAGAATAACAGACTCTCAAGGCAGAACAATCAACTGTAAAAATACGGTGATCATCATGACTTCCAATATCGGTTCCCATTTCTTATTGCAATCCAACCGGGTGGATGGTGGCATGGAAGAAGAAATAAAAGATCAGGTCTTTAAAGAATTAAGAGGGCATTTCCGTCCGGAATTTTTGAATCGAGTTGATGATATTGTTTTATTCAAACCTCTGACAAAACAAGAAATCGTTGAAATCGTAGATAAAATGGTTCATCAATTACAAGTGAGGTTAACTGAACAAAATATAGTCCTCAACGTCACAAAAGCGGCTAAAGAATTCATTGCGGACCAGGGATATGATCCGGTATATGGAGCAAGACCGCTGAAGCGATTCATCCAAAAGCATCTTGAAACGAAAATCGCCCGTAAAATCATAGCTGGGACTGTTGAGCTTAAAGAAGGAATCACGATTGATTATGATCATGATGAATTGGTCCTCATATAAAAACGTCGCCATGCAGTTTACCCGTAAGCAAAGTATGGTATAACAAAAAGGACATCCTAAAAAGGATGTCCTCTTTTGCTTCTTAATGTTGATGGGAGTCTTTAGCTGGCCCAGCAGGCAAGATAGCAGGGATGATAAGAATCAGGATAGCCGCAGCCAATCCTAAAATCGTTCCCTGCGCAGCATCGTATGAAACTCCGATCATGGAAGAAACAACATATACAGTCATATGCACTAATAAGAATGTCCAAAAAATTGTCCAAGCATAACGCATCGAATTTCACCTCATTCCACTACATTCATTTTTATCTTACCATAATTAATATACAGTTAAAACGTGTTTTTAATAATAACCTTTAAATTATTCAATACATTAAATCATAAGAGAATTTTTTTTGGCATACAAGTTGGTTCAAAACTTCAAAAAGGAAATTATAGGGGAAAATAAAAACAAAAATCGTCCCTGCTTGCTTAATTTAAGATAAGAAGTTAGGCGTTTCCACTGACCCTTTCTATTTTTCGTCATAAATTAATATAGTAGTAATATTCCATAAAGGAGTTAGAACGATGGAACAACGAACTTTTCAAATTGATGACCAGTGGAATATCATCTATTATCCAGAGCGGCCCAGTGGTTTTTCCGTAATGGTAATTGGAGACCGCAGTCATTTTGTCGAAAAAGACAGCAGCTTTTGGCTGCAGCATCCTGGGAGGCTGCAGATATTGGAATATTTAAAGGAATACGGATACACGCTGTTTTCATCCAATTTTCACGGAGCCAACTGGGGCAGTCCTAAAGCACTGGACCTTTCCCTTAACCTATATATTCTTTTCATGAAAAAAGAAATAGTCAATCAAAGGGTTCATATATTGGCAGAGGGGACAGGCGCACTACTTGCCCTAAAGCTAATGAATGAACTTGGAAATAAAATTCGGTCTGTCGTATTGATTGATCCGGTTTTTTCCTTGAAAGCACAATTGGAGAAAGAAAAGGAAAATAAGTTCTTCTATAAAAAGTGGCTATCCGAGGTTGCTGCTGCATATGAGCTTGAGCCTGCGGAATGTGAGCAGCATATCCTGGACACTGAAGATTCAGTAATCGCAGAGAATATCCCCATGAAAGTGATTCAGGTTTTTGGAAGCTTACGGAAAGAGCAAGCCTCCCTTTATCGGCAAATCCAGCTGGCAAGAAAAGCAGACCTGCAGCTGACGTATATATTGCCCGAAAAACGTTATAAAATCCCCTATCAAATACAAAAGTTTTTCAATGAGAATGAAGAGATTTTATGAGAAGAGATATATTTTTACAATAGTTTGCATACGATACAGCATCTAAAAAAACTAGACGTGCCAGGTGAAGTGGGCTTGATGGCATACGAGGAGGCTGTATTTATGCAAACAAACATTGTCATTGGCACTTATCGATTTGTGGGATTCTATGTGACTCAATATTTTTTGAACCAAGGGAAAGAAGTAATTGGAATCGATTGGGATGATTCCGAAGCAAATCAATATATTATGGAAGAAAAAGAACTTGAAATAGGAAGGAATTCAAATTTTATATACTTTCCGATAAATAAACTTAAATTATTGGATATTTCACAGGAGGACACGGTGTTCATCTCTTGCTACGATATTCAAAGCGGCAAAATGGGGAAAATCGATTTTCTGATAGGCGAAATCGTTTCCTTCATTGAGAAATTCAAAAATGG
Source organism: Peribacillus sp. P4_D6 (assembly GCF_056401795.1). NCBI lineage: Bacteria > Bacillati > Bacillota > Bacilli > Caryophanales > Bacillaceae > Peribacillus > Peribacillus sp. P4_D6. The sequence continues at coordinate 5,761 of NZ_JBFUIQ010000005.1, read as the reverse complement.
CAAGAATGAAACGCCCAATTTCGTTCTTTTCATGCCCATTGAAAAAGATGTCAGTATTTTTCATTCCATATTAAGCTCGATTCGTGAAATCGATTCCGCAAAAATCATATTTTTACCGACGATTTATGGACCTTGGCAATCGGAAGGCATGAGCTTTGAAGCTGGAATCAATCAGCTTGGGCAGTCTGATATCAAAGCGGCAATTGCTGCCGAATATACCTTTGATGCTCTCTATATCACTGATTTTGTTAATGCTTTGGAAGCGGTGCTAACCTCAGGTTCCGATAGGGACATCCAATTGTGCAGCTCTATTGATGATCATTGGAATGAATGTGCCAAGCTAATATTTGATGAAAGCATGGATTCATTCACTCCCCAACAATCAACAACTAAAATCAATAAAGGAACAATATTTGAAGTGCAATGCAAAATGGAACCGGAAGAAGGCATTGCATTACAAAAAAAACATAATAAACGATTAAACTTACTTAAAAAGTGGAGAAAGCGTGATTAAAAAAATATTTTCGTTATTTGAGAAGAACAAAACGGTATATTTGCCTCTAATCTATATGTCTTGTACTATAATGTACAAGGATAGGAAGAACATCAAAAGATATCCATGATTTTATATGTGCGCCCTTTACGAAAGGGTTCTGTGGAATTATGATATTATTGAGCTTTATTTAGGCATCACAAATCAATTGATGAATATTCAAAAGATAGGGGGAAACGCGAATGAGTTCAGATAAAACTCTTGAATTTATGGGAATCGCCATGAAATACTTCCCAGAGGCTAAAGCGAAGCTTGAGGCAAGCGGGATTCCATTTTCAATGGAGATGGCAGAGCCATTCATGGAGCTCTTTAAAAGCGTAATGCAAGAAGCTTATGAGCTTGGCAAACAAGATGCTCAGCGTTAATTAAAGGCAGGCTGTCCCGATAAAGGGCAGCCTTAATTTTTTATTCTTTTTTCAAGAACTTGGCAATCAATGGATCCAGATTGATTTTATCAATGGTCGGTTTGTATTGACTGTACAAGCCCATCAATGTTTCAACGCTCGCCATCAATTGCAAGTAATCAACCTTCGATTCCTCTTGCTCCGGTTCGGGTTTCTTGCCAAACATCAAATTCGAAAAATGATCATCCGGGTTACTTTCGCGGTTGCGATTGAAAATGTCCACAATGAGTCCTCCTTTACACCTTTTATTTATAATGTATGTCCCTGAATTTCCCCTGGCATAGGCGCTTGACCGACTTCCGAAAGAGATTTCTTTAGCCTTTCAAATTGTTAACTCTTGCAAGGAAGTCTTTTTTTATATAAAATTAGTACCAGGTAATAATAGATGATTATAATAACTCATTAAAATATAAGGGGATGGCAAGATGAATGCTGGAATACTAGGGCTTGGCCGCTACTTACCCGACAAAATCGTTACAAATGCGGATTTAGAAAAAATTATGGACACTTCTGACGAGTGGATCCGGACCAGGACGGGTATCGAGGAAAGAAGAATTGCAAATGATGATATTGATACATCAGATATGGCTTATGAAGCCGCAAAGGCTGCATTGAAAAATGCGGAAATTTCGGCTGAAGAGATAGATATGATTCTTGTGGCTACCGTTACACCTGATCAGTCGTTTCCTTCTGTCGCTTGCATGATTCAAGAGAAATTGGGAGCGATGAAGGCAGCTGCAATGGATGTAAGTGCGGCATGTGCCGGATTTATGTATGCAATGATCACGGCACAGCAATTTATTAAGACAGGTGCATATAAGCATGTGTTGATTGTCGGTGTTGAAAAACTTTCGAAAGTAACCAATTGGGAAGACCGTAATACTGCTGTCCTTTTTGGTGACGGAGCGGGTGCAGCTGTACTTGGACCTGTCTCTGATGGCAAAGGGGTCCTTTCCTTTGAATTAGGCGCAGATGGAACTGGCGGGAAGCACTTATTACAGGAAGGAGATTTCATTCATATGAATGGACGTGAAGTATTTAAATTTGCTGTCCGTCAGATGGGGGAATCCAGCCTGGGCGTATTGGACAAAGCTGGTTTGACAAAGGAAGATGTGGATCTGCTTGTTCCGCATCAAGCAAACATACGCATAATGGAAGCCTCAAGGGAACGCCTGGGTCTCCCGCTTGAAAAAATGACAAAAACGGTTCATAAATATGGAAATACTTCATCAGCGTCCATTCCAATGGCCCTTGTGGAAGAAATGGAAGCGGGAAGAATCAAGGACAATGACTTAATCGTCATGGTCGGTTTTGGTGGTGGCCTTACATGGGGAGCGATCGCTCTTAGGTGGGGTAAATAAAAAGAAGAAACAAATCGTAAGAGCTTTAAAAATAGGAAGGAGCCATTTTCAATGACTAATCGTCGTGTAGTTGTAACAGGTATTGGAGCAATCTCTCCAGTTGGTAATGATGCAGAAACTGGATGGAAGAATATAATCGAGGGGAAATCGGGAATAGGGCCTTTAACTCGTTTGAATGCTGAAGAATATCCCGTTAAAGTGGCTGCTGAAATCAAGGACTTTGATATAGAAACATATATAAATCGTAAAGAAGCTCGCAAAATGGACCGTTTTACGCATTATGCAATTGCGGCTTCCGTTATGGCATATAATGATAGCAAGCTGGAAATAACCGATGAAAATGCTGCACGTGTCGGGGTCTGGATCGGTTCGGGTATCGGCGGGCTGGAGACACTTGAAACACAGCATGAAAACTTTTTAAACAGGGGATATAAACGGGTTAGCCCATTTTTTGTTCCAATGATGATACCGGACATGGCAGCCGGCCAGGTTTCTATCTTACTGGGTGCAAAAGGAATCAATTCATGTACGGTAACAGCCTGTGCAACAGGAACAAACTCAATTGGTGATGCGTTTAAAGCCATTCAACGGGGCGATGCCGATGTCATGATTACAGGCGGGGCAGAAGCGCCAATCACAAAAATGTCGGTTGCAGGCTTCTGTGCAAATACGGCTTTATCGACAAATCCTGATCCACAAACCGCTAGCCGTCCTTTCGATCTTAACCGTGATGGTTTCGTAATAGGTGAAGGAGCTGGAATCATCGTTCTGGAAGACCTTGAACATGCATTGAATAGAGGAGCCAATATTTATGCTGAAATAGCTGGTTATGGCTCAACTGGAGATGCCTTCCATATTACCGCTCCGGCACCAGGTGGAGAGGGCGGTGCAAGAGCCATGAAAATTGCAATTGAGGATGCAGGTTTGAATCCGGAAGACATCCAATATGTCAATGCCCATGGAACGAGTACACCATACAATGACAAATACGAAACGATGGCAGTCAAAGAAGTCTTTGGCGACCATGCTAATAAACTTGCGATAAGTTCCACTAAATCAATGACAGGCCATATGTTAGGGGCAGCAGGCGGTGTGGAAGCAATATTCACGATTCAGGCAATCAGGGACAGCATTTTGCCTCCAACCATCAATATTGAGACACCAGACCCTGAGTGTGATTTGGACTATGTCCCGAATCAAGCAAGGAAGGGCGAAATCAATGCAGCCATCAGCAATTCACTTGGATTCGGTGGACATAACGCAACGATTCTTTTCAAGAAATATCAATAAGTTTTGAAGGAAGAGCAGATCTTTTTGGGATCTGCTCTTTTTTAGGTTGAAGGGAAAAGGGATATATTGTGTCATCCGCCTTCATTAAATCATACGATAGTCAATAGAAGCGGAGGTGTATGGTGAAATGGGAGTCATTTCAACCAATGAATGGATGAGGAAGGATTTCAACCGGCCGATCCAGATGATGGAAAGACTTAAAAGCAATTTCAACGATACCCTTGATGCTGAAATGATGTATCATCATTTATTGAAGCATGGCATGTATTCGCCGAATCAAAAAACAAAACTCACATGGGAAGACTTACAGGAAAACGATGTATGGGAAAAAACACAAAGCTTGTTTACAGCTTATAAGAAGCTATGGGGAGGGCCTGATGTTCCCATATATATTTTCCCGCTCATGTCTACAGGGATATGGAATAAAAAAGTTGAAACGAAGTCAGGGTTGGCCTTTAAAGATAAACTATTCCTTTTTTATGGAAAGGGGATAGCCGAAAAGGAAATGGAGGCCCTGTTGATTCATGAATACCATCATGTTTGCCGTCTGCATCATTTGAAAAAGGACCAAAAAGAATTCACTCTCCTTGATACGATGATCATGGAAGGACTGGCGGAAAGAACGGTGGGAAAATATTTAGGAACAAAATATTTAGCGAATTGGACTAAGTTATATCAGGAAGATAAACTACGAGAATATTGGAGAAAGCTTTTAGAGGAAAAGCACACGATAAAACGTACAGATCCTCTTCATGATGTACTTCTGCTTGGGACAAAAGGATATCCATATATGCTTGGATACTGTAGTGGCTATTACCTGGTGAAAAATTTTGAAAAACTCTCCGTGAAAAGATCATTCATTATTCAATCTGAAGAATTCTTATCAAAATAGAGCTAAAATATACGTTCTTTTTTTATTATTCTGTTTTCTAGAATAGGAATAAATTGTATGGTTCCTGCCTATACTGATTGACAAACAGAAATTTGTTTAAGTGAGGGATGAATGATGCTATATCTTCATGATGTATGGGTTAACTGGTTTGAAGGAGAAGAAAACGGCTATAATATTTGTCATTTTCATGAATGGAGGAAAGATGACGGGATCGAACTACTAGATCAAGTTCCTTTGTTGAAAGTGTCATCAACATTGTTCCACTACATAGAAAACGACTTGTCAGAATTACCTAAGCCATTGCTGAATGATGTTTATCAAAAAGCATATGCAAGGAAAAATCATGAGCGAATTCAGCTTGACTATTGTTTTATCGTGACTGACGGAAATGGAATTTTAGCTGTTGATACGATAGGTTATCATATTCCGATTAGGAAAAGCAGAATAATTCCCCGGCAGGAACAAATTGTTTATGACATGATAGAAAACCATGATGAGATGGATTACACCTTTATTGAAAAACCTACATCTGAGAAAGAATATCATATTTTGTCGCCGTCTCCCTTATTCATGAACGGTTTGACAAGAAAAGAAAGACAGCTTAAGCAATTGCTATTCATGGCCATGGACCAATTATTCACGGCGAAAAACACTGCTGAAATCCGCTATTGGTACACAGAATGGGCCCCTGAGAAATATGAAAGCATTCAAGAAATGGATTTTCAGATAGCTTGGCTTGAGTTATATGAAGAAATGAAGGAAGGCTGGTCAGAGAAGCACCTTCAACTTTGTGAAAACCTTGTGAAGGGGCAGCCTTTTTTTGAAAAGCTTTGGCAAGTCGAGGCTGGCGATAGCCCATCGATATTATGAACAAAAAAGACGATCCGTTGAGGATAAGTCTCAGACTGTAGACAGACTTGATGAAAATCGAATTGAACTGCCACGTAAATGTTAGACACCAAACTAACATTTACGGGGTGTTTTTATGGCTAATTTTTCTGCAGAACAGAAAATATTCATTACACGACTTTACCTAGAAGGTTATATGGATCTTCAAAAAATATTTGAAGTTTCGTATCAAATAATTCAAGGATGGGTTCGTTTATACCAAATTCAAGGAGCCGATGGATTTAAGAAATCCTATACAAGTTATTCTACGGAGTTTAAAATGGATGTACTTAATTATATGAATGAAACGGGTATATCTTCTTACGACGCAGCCGCAAGGTTTAATATTTCATCTCCAGCGCTAATTCGGACG